>CALMBE010000529.1 GCA_937860165.1 uncultured Planctomycetaceae bacterium | reverse complement strand
CGAAGCAGTTGAGTCGCCGCGCATGGGACCCGCAAGCTCGTCCCACCCTACATCTCGTGCAGCGTCCGCTAAAGCGGACCCTACCCCCGCCTTCCGCCCTCCGCCTTCCGCCATCCCCCTTTCCTAACCTCCTCCGCCGAACATAATCGCCCACACGCTTACCAACAGATACAACACCAACAGAATCCACCAACCAAAAACTACAATTCCGGGGAGTTCGATGCCTAAAAGTTGAATCACTAATCCCACCACGGCAACTCCACCCAAGATCAGCGCAGCCCAATCGGGACCCAGCAGAGTTGCTAAGCCGAGCACGATCGCGGCGAACGTGACGGCCCCCAGTAATTGTGCCACTGAAAACGAAAAACTCAGGGCCGGTTTTTCCGGCAGCTCAGGGGTCGAGTCGCTGAGGTGTTCACCCAAGCCTACCCGCGAGGCAATCGGTTGGCCGTCGCTCGTGACGCGGACTTCCTTGAGCCGGGCTTCGGCCTGCAGTTGGCGGAGTGACTTGGCGTGCGCAGCGAGGCGTTCCTTGCGCAGCACGAGCCACCACCCCGTTCCCAGCAGCCCGAGCCACACGAAAAATAAGATCCCACCCCCCATGCGCATGAACAGTGCCATACCGATCGACAGCACAGCCGTGGCGATCAGCAGGTGTCGCGTTGTGAAGCGAATCTGACGGAGATCCGCGAGCGTGATCGGATCGGCTTGTTCCGGCGACTCGAAGAGTTCCAATTTGGCAGCCCGCGCCTCTGTTTCTTGGATTTGTCGGGCCCCGCGCTGGCGCGTGTGCTCTAGTACCTCAGGATCGACCCCCTCGATCTCGAGTTCATAGTCATCATCATCCAACGGAGGTTTTCTGTCGGCCATGAGTTTCTGTTCCCGATTCGAGAAAATGTGACGCCTGCTTTCGGAAGTTTATTGTCGTTCGTCGCATCGCACCTCGCAACCACCGTCGCCCTTGTCGAACCTGAGAATCACTGCCACGATGGATGGTTCAATTCAACGACTTCCTGTAGGGGTTTCCAGTAAATGCGGTTTCTCATCAGTGCCTTGGGCAGTTACGGCGACGTGCATCCGATGCTTGGACTGGGCTCTGCCCTGAGTCAACGTGGCCATCAGGTCTCGGTCATCACGAATCCCCATTTCCAGCCCCTTGTCGAGTCAGTCCCGCTCGATTTTATTCCCCTTGGCACAGCAGAACAGTACGACCAGCTCGCGCACCACCCCGACCTTTGGAATCCGCTGCGCGGGCCCAAGCTGGTGATGCGCACGGCGATGGCGGATTCCCTCCGAGATTTGTATCGCATCGTCCACGAGCAAGTCGTGCCGGGTGAAACAGTGCTCGTGGCCCACTGCCTCGATCTGGCCAGTCGAATTCATCAGGAAAAATATGGCACTCCCATGGCAAGTGTGCATTTCGCCCCCGTGGGGCTGCGCAGTTTTTATGAGTCCCCGCAAATGTATTGGATGTTAATGCAAAGTTGGTTGCCGCGTTGGTTTCGCCGGTTCCAATACTGGTTGGCCGACAAGGTGGTCGACCAAGTGGTTTGTCCGGAACTAAACGGCCTCTGCGGCGAGTTGGGTTTGCCTCCCGTGCGGCGAGTGATGCACCAATGGTATTTCTCGCCGCAGTTGGTGCTGGGTTTATTTCCCGAATGGTTTGCCCCGGCGCAACCCGATTGGCCCCCCCACACGCAACTCACCGGGTTTCCGCTGTGGGATCAATCGGAGACGGTGCCGCTTCCTCAGGAGTTAGAGCAATTTCTCCAGGCAGGTGATCCTCCCCTGGTGTTTGCTCCCGGCTCGGCAATGACCAAGGGGGCGTGGTTTTTTCAAGCAGCCGTCGAGGCTTGCGAGAAATTGAACCGGCGAGGAATCCTGCTCACCAAATACCCGCGGCAATTACCTGCGCGACTACCCAGCGGCGTCGCGCATTTCGAGTTTGTTCCTTTCAGCACATTGCTTCCACGTTCAGCGGCACTCGTCCACCATGGTGGCATTGGCACCTGCTCGCAAGGCCTCGCCGCCGGCGTACCACAGGTGGTTATGCCGATGGCCTACGACCAACTCGACAACGCCACGCGGCTCACTCGACTCGGTGTGGCAACAATCCTGCCCAAGCCGCGGTTTACGGGAATCAATTTGGCGAGCGCGTTGAAATCATTGCTCGAAAACTCCACCGTTCGCCAACATTGCTTCCACTGGGCCCAGCAATTCGATACCCCCTTCACGATGGAAACAACCTGCCGAGCACTGGAAGAACTGCTACCGAAGTAGCGAGGCGGGGTCTTGTCGCAACTTCCGTCACTTGAATTTCGAGGATACAATCGAACTAGCGACTCAATGTATCTGACTGAGACACCGATAGGGATCATTGCCTGCGAGGATTACGCCCTGCATGGTTCGAACTTGTTGCAGAATTCGGTTTTGCTGCGATTCAATGCCCGTAGAATTCAGAATCAGAAACACCGTCTTCTTCGGTGAGCTTTAACCGCCGGCGGATAGCACGAATTACAGCGACCGGCTTCTGATCGCCCTCACTGTGGCACTTCGCAGACGTGCTGTACTTCACTCCGCCCACAACGCGTTGCAGCAGTCTCTCGGAGCCTTTTCCGCGCGACTTGATTTCTCTCACATTGAAAGCCTTCAAACGGCGCAGTAAGTCGCGGTACTTGAGAGTATGATCTGCCATTGCCAGATTATGTTGGAGCCAACTGTCTGACGTTTATTCTATTTATTGGCTTGGCAGCATGTCGGGGCCGCTTCGACGAAGAAGGTCTGTCCAATGCAGTTGCAAACAATCGCCAAATATCACGCGGTGCAGGTGAAAACAGTGAGCTTAGATCGCCCTCTGCGAGCAATGCTTCAATCTGCAAATTGGAAATATCTATCAGACTTTTGATCGCTGCCTTTGGAGTTTTCCCCTCAGAAGCGATATCCGTTTCTAAACAATGAGCAATCCAGAATTTACCTTCAGGATAAATAAGTACCTGAAAATCCAAACGAATGACATCAGAAGCCATCGAAGCCCTTCCCCATGCTGTGGTCGGTAAACGAACTAGACGCCAACAAGCTATCCGGCTGAAATTCGAGAACGATCATCTTCCTCGGGCTATTGCCTACTAAATCAAACGCCTAGCGGGCTTCACAGGTTCACCGAAATGAACCTTTCCCGGGCGTGCATTAAGATCCATTTTTCATCCCTAGACTGTTGGTATATGCGCAAGTCTAGTCCAAGTAATAGTTTGTGTCAATTAACCATGGGCTGAAACAGGGCCGATCACTTTTTCACTTTGGGGTGCCATGCTCACGCTGGTACTCCGGC
>CALMBE010000528.1 GCA_937860165.1 uncultured Planctomycetaceae bacterium | reverse complement strand
GTCGGGTGGTCGGTCCATGATTGACCCCGAGCTAGTCCCCTCGGTTGAACCGCACGAGAAGCTCGCCCGGTACATCGTATTTCGCAACCATCTGCGACTCGAAAAAGGCACGATCAAACCGGATGCCTTTATTCCGCATCCTTATTCGGACCTTTCCGTCACTCGCCACCTCCAGGCGACAGAAATCGAACTTTGGGCTGTCGGTAAAACAGTGGCCGAAGCACGGGGCAAGTCTCTCCAAGGACGTGGTGATATTCTTGCCAGCGACTGCCACCTGCAAAAATTAGAAACAGATTCAGACCCCGTAGAGGGAAATCCGAACCACGTAGTAATCACAGAATGGCCGTCCGAGAAGCGCCAGCAAAAGACGATTGCCCAGCAGCTCGCCGCCGTCGCCAAGTTGAGTTTCCCCCCACGCAGGCTTTGACGTAAAAAAGGGGTCGGGAGTCTTTAATTGACAGCCTCCGCCCGTCCCGCCATTCTAACCCCATGCCGAGACGCTTGCGAGATGCCACCGGGGGAATTGTCTATCACGTCCTCAACCGTGCGGTAAGATGCCTAGCGATCAACTTTACGAAACAAAGACTCCCGACCCTTTTCTTACCCCAACAGTGCTGGTAGGCCGGAACAAGCACAGCGCAGTTCCGGCATGCCCCGCCAGCGCTGCCGGAACTCGGGTACTCGTCTCGGCCTACGACTCGTTGGCACATGCTCATCGCGTCACGCCAATTGCGCGCGAACTTTTTCCAGCAGACGTTTCGTGAGCAGCGTGCCCTCGACTTCCGATTCGGGCACAGAACCCTCCCACTCGACCCCGACATACCCGTGGTAGCCCGCATCGAGAACGATTTTCATCATTTTCAGATAGTCGATTTCCGCTTCGTTCCCCGCGGCATCGAAGACGTGAGACTTCGCGCTGACTGCCTTGGCGTAGGGCATCAATTCCGCGACTCCTTGATACTTGTCGTACACATTATTTTCATCAATGCGGAAGTTGCCGAAATCGGGAAGGGTTCCACAGTTCGGCAGGCCAACAGACTTGATCACTCCGGCCAACCAGGCACCGTCGGAGGAGAAGCCACCGTGATTTTCCACAATGACATTGATCCCGCGGGGCGCTGCGAACTCACTCAGGTTCCGCAGGCCATCGGCAGCGAGCTTCGCCTGCTCTTCTCGGCTTCCCTCGGAACGCGCGTTGACGCGGATCGAATGGCAATCCATTCGCTTGGCGGCCTCGACCCACTCGTAGTGTTTCTCGACCACGATTTTTCGATTGGTCGCATCGGGTGTTCCCAAATCCCCGCCCGCGATGTCGCACATGATGAGCAGGCCTTTGACTCCCGCATCCACGGTTTTCTTGTGCATTTCACCCAAGTATGCGAGGTCGCTCCCCTTGTCGGCATAGGGCCCCATCCAATACTCGACCGCATCCACCCCAAACTTTTCCTTGCAGAAGGGTCCAAAGTCCCGAGGGTCCAAATCCCCCGCCTCGATCATCCGATGTAAGGAATACTCGGCTATTGAAATCTTAAAGGGCATAGCTGGTGCTTCCTGAGCAAGTAGGCCAGAGCAACTGCCAGCAGCAATCGTAATACCAGCAGCGGAAAGAGCAGCCGTCGAAAGAAACTCACGGCGATCGGGGTGGTGTGACATGGCGAACAGCCTCTCGATAAGGGTCCGAAGTGTGGGGCAACGAAATTTTGCTTGCCGGTGAGTATAATCCTCTCCACAAGTCCTAACAACTCCTCTGTCGGCTTTCCCCAAGGCCGATCCCAGGCGAGCTAGTCATCCCCGCGCAGGCGGGGATCCAGTTTCCACTCGATGAATTCCGCACTAGATTCCCGCCTGCGCGGGAATGACAACTATGGCTATCCGAGAACAATTTGGCACGAGACTTCAGGACGCAAGTATTAGCCAAATTACAGAAAGGATTCAACCCGCTCGAGTCACTTCCACGGCACACGCCTTGTAGGCGGGTTGATGGGAATAGGGATCGAACACCGCGTCGGTGAGGAGATTGGTTGCCACGTAGTGCATGGGAAGAAAGACTTGGTTCCGCTGCACGCCTGGCGTAACCAGAGCGCGAGCGGAGAGCTCGCCCCGCCGTGAGGCGATTCGTAAGAGATCACCCGTGCGAATCGCGAGTTGCGTGGCGTCGTGCGGATTGATCTCGACATAAAGTTCGCTGGGGTAAAGCTTGCGTAGCAACGCCGACTTAGCGGTTCGTGTTTGTGTGTGCCACTGGGCAGCCGATCCACGACCGGTGAGAAGGACAAATGGATATTTCTCGGTGGGAGGCTCGGGGAGCGGGCGGGAGGATTCGCCGAGAAACTTTGCGCGGCCGTCGGCGTGGAAAAATTTTCCGTCGGTAAACAAACGTCGTTCCTGCTCGGGCTCGTCAGACCCCGCGGCAAATGGCCACTGGATACCTCCCCGAGCGGTTAGCATCCGATAATCTTCGATTCCGGTGATGTCGCATGGCTGACCAGCGCTAAGTTCTTTCAGAATTTGAAAGACCGCTTCCGGGGAATTCCATCGACGAAACATTTCGCCGCAACCCCACGCATCGGCCAAAAGCTGGAAGATGTGAAAGTCGGCCAGCGCCTGGCCCGGTGCCCGTTTTACCTTGCTGACGACTCCCAGGCGGCGCTCGGAGTTGATGAAGGTTCCTGCTTTTTCACCCCAACCGGCAGCGGGCAAAACCAGGTCCGCTCGTTGTGCGGTCTCGGTCGAGTGGTACATATCCTGCACGACCAGGAAATCGAGTCGATCCAGGATGTCACGGGCTGTGCGTTGGTTGATCCACGAGTGGGCGGGGTTGGTGGCAATGACCCACAGGCCGCGAACCTCACCGCGGAGGATTCCTTCCAAAATCCGGTGGTAAGGCCAACTCGCTTCTTGCGGAATGGTCTCCGGATCGATCTCCAGGACAGTGGCCACTTTCCGCCGGTGTTCGGGATTGGCAAAATCGTGACCCCCCAAGAGGTTTGTCGTGTTGCTAAAGAGCCGCGAGCCCATGGCGTTGCATTGGCCCGTGATTGAATTGGCTCCCGTTCCCGGGCGGCCAATGTTGCCGGTCATAAGTGCCAAGTTGATAATCGCCTGGGCCGTGCGAACCGCTTGATGACTTTGGTTGACCCCCATCGTCCACCAGAAGGAAACTCGTTTTCCCTGGTGAATGGATTCGGCGAATCTGAGAATCGCCTCCGGAGACAGCCGCGTCTGAGCGGCCACGGCATCGAGCGTGTAGGATTCGACAAGTTGGGCAAATTCCTCGAACCCAGTAGTGTGCTCATCGAGGAACGGTCGGTCGATCCAGCCCCGCTCGATGAGAATTCGCGCGATGCCATAAAAGAGCGCTAGATCGGACTTGGGATAGGCCGGCAGATGTTGGGTGGCCGCCATGGTCGTTTCGGTCGCTCGGGGATCGACGACGATAATCTCCGGACGATGGGGGTTCCGCATGACCCGTTGCCACAGTATGGGGTGGGCAATGCACAGATTGCTCCCCACTAGAATGATGACATCCGATTCCTCGAAATCGGCGTAAGTGTAGGGCGGGGCGTCGAAGCCGAACGACTGTTTGTAGGCGACAACTGCGGTGGCCATGCATTGCCGAGTATTGCCGTCGCCGTGGAGCATTCCCATTCCGAATTTTGCCAAAGCTCCCAGGAAAGCCATTTCCTCGGTGACGATCTGCCCCGTACTGAGAAAGGCCACCGAGGCTGGGCCATGTTTCGCTTGAATCCCTTTCATCCGTTCGACAAACGTACTCAGAGCTACGTCCCACCCGACCGGTTCCAGTACTCCAGCGGCATTGCGTAACAACGGCGTCGTGGCACGGTCGGGGGCATCGAGCACCGTGAGCGATTCCCAGCCCTTGGGGCAAGCCATGCCGAGGTTAACGGGATAGTCTGCCACAGGGGTGAGACCTACCGCTTGTTGCTCGCGGACATGAATGTTCAAGTTGCAACCTGTCGAGCAGTATCCGCAAACCGACGGTACCAAGGCCTGCGGCTGCAACCCGGTCGGCGTGAGGCCAATTCCGAATTTCGAGGGCGAAAGTAACAACTCCTCGGTAAGCGGGCCATGCCTCTCGAAAAGCACTGGGAGCGACACCAAAGAATTTCGCGGTCGATCGAGGCTAGTTGTCATCGAATTCCTCCAGGCATGCGGGGAGCAGCGCAAGCAGCGAAGAACAAGTATCGCTCCACGAGTTCTCCCGCAAGGCAAGCAGAAAATAGTAGTCCCGTAGTCACAGCAAAACGCACGATTCCGGAATCCACGGGGGTTGATTGGAATTGACTGAGAAGCATCGCCGGCATGAGCAGCCCTCCCAGTGCCCCGAGGGCGAATCTGGCTAGCGTGGCACTCGACAATTCCCCGGCGAGCAACAGCGCTGAGCGTCGGAGGGGCGTCATCCGCTGGAACAACAAATGTCGAAAGATGGCAACTTCCCAGAGCAGCTTGAATAGCGAAACCCCCATGAGGGCGCGGCATAGCGTCGGGCCACATTTCCGCACTACTTCCTCCAACTGGGCCGTTGGTGTCATTACCGATGCCATGAGAATACTCAGCCACAACGCAGCGATCCCCAAGAGCGCTGCGGTCAACACGAATCGCAAGCTAACGCGGGCAAAACTCCAGCATTCGCGTCGCGTGAAAACATAGATCATCGCCGAACAAAAAATTGCCCCGGCTCCGGCCATGGCAACTCCCCAACCTAATCCCTCAATCCAGGTCGACACACCAAGCGACTTGGCCCATTCGAGGGACAGATAAGACGACCCAAAGATTGCACCGGCATACGCGGTTGCCAATCCTGCGAACAGACCGAAGGCCACAATCTCACGACTGAGCCACGAATGCCGCAAACCCAATACAGCCCGATAGGCATATCGCGGTCGACCGAGGTGGAATAAACTTGCCGCCAGTGCGAGCAGGCCGAAAGCAAGTGAGTTTCCTGCGTGTAGGGGCCTGAGTGACTCTTCCATGTGGCCCCCCCAGAGACGTTCCAATAAGAGCCCCACCACAAAAGCGCCGACCGAAAGTTGAGTGAGCGCCAGCATCACCACCAGCGGCCAATGAGCATGTTGTTGATTCACACGAAAGTAGTCGGCTGGTAACAAGTTTCGCGGAAAGGGGCGGCGGGATTTGTAGGTGGTTGTCGGCAACGTAATTTGCGGATCGGGCGCGCCAGGCAGGAAGACAGCCGCTTCGGCATCGTCGATCACTTGCTCCCGCGACACAACGCGAATCGCAATCGCTTCATGGGGACATGCCTGGACACACGCCGGGGCTTCGCCCACAGCCAGACGCGAGGAACACATGTCGCACTTCTGCACGATTCCTTTGTCGGCATGGTATTTCGGCACATCGTAGGGACAGGCCAACGTGCAGTATTGGCAGCCGAAGCACTGGTCGTCGAGGTGCTTCACGATACCCGTGGCAGAATCTTTTTCGTAGGCGTTCACCGGACAGGCGATCATGCACGCCGGTTCCAGGCAGTGGTGACAAGCGGTGGTAACGTGCTGCATGACCGGCGCGGCCCGGGATCCGCCGAGCAGTAAACCAACATCGCGCCACGCCTCGGACTCGTCCAGCCCATTGAGTGTGTGGCAGGCCACGACGCACGCCTTGCAGCCCGAGCAGCGGTCCAGATCGACTTCAAAAGCGTACTGTTGCCCAGCTTCGGGAGGGGTCGCGGGAAGCAACGAGCGATAACGGGGAGTGTCGACCCGAGACTCGACTTGCGGGCCACTTTGTTCTCCATGCCAATTGCTAAATTGATCGACAGCACTCAGCGATTGTTGGTCTGCGAGCAACCGATTTAGCAAATCGAAGCCGCTCAAGGACTTCGCCTCTGCGGACGCGCACGCGGGTCGATTTGTCAAAACTTCCAGTTCAATCATGCCGATTGCCGTGGGGTACATGCGGCTCGGTCGCCGCGGGAACTAAGCCGCTCCTCGCGGCATCCAGTCATGGCCGCATTACTTGTCACAGACTGACCAGCGCGGAACCTTCAAACGATTCATGCTCCGTCGAGCACGAAGAGGCCAAGTGGCAGCCGATTTGTGTGGCCAGCAGTTCGTCGAGCACCTCTTTCGGCGGGAGATACAAATAGACTTGACCATCCACTACTTTCACGGGAAACGTGCGAATCTTGTAGTCTTCACCCTGAAGCGATTCACCACTCTCGAGTGAAAAGGTTTTCTTGTGCAGCGGACAAGCCACTTTCGGCTCTCCCGCTGAATCGCCGACGATTCCACGGGAAAGCATAAAGGCCTTCTTGTGAGGGCACATGTTCTGGCTCGCGTACCACTCGCCACGACTGGAAACATTGAAAACCGCGATCTGAGATTGGCCATACTTAATGGCAGCACCGCCGTCCTGCGGAAAATCAGCGACCGATCCAACTGAGACCCAAGAGTCTTCGTCGCTCTGCTCCTGCTGGTGCTCGTCGAGGGTACGCCCATCTAGCATCCGAAATTGTTCCAGCGAGACCATCTCGCTCGGCCAATCGGCGGGTCGGGATTGACCTCGTTCATGGACAATTTCGATGCAGGATTCGGTTTCGTCGGTATTCGTAAATTGGCGGAATTGTTTTCGCTTCTCCGGATCGCGGACGACGGCGGCCCATTCGCATTGGTAGGTATCGACCAGGCGCTGCATCATCGCGTCGAGTTCGGCACCGAGCCGGAGTTTGTCATGGAGAACTACGTCGCGAATGTGCTCGAGCCCTCCTTCCAATTTCTCGCGCCAGACCGAGGTCCGAGTCAGCCGGTCCGCGGTCATGATGTAATACATCAAAAAGCGGTCGATGACTCGCAGGGCCGAATCTTCATCGAGGTCCGCCACCAGAAGTTCGGCATGTCGCGGATTCGACCCGCCATTGCCGCACACGTAGAGGTTGTACCCCTTTTCCGTGGCCATGATCCCGACATCCTTGCTTTGGGCCTCGGCACATTCCCGGATGCAACCGGATACTGCCATTTTGATTTTGTGCGGCAAGCGAATTCCCTTGTACCGATTCTCGACTCGAATGGCGAACCCCACCGAATCTTGGACTCCATACCGACACCAAGTCGTCCCGACGCAGCTTTTAACAGTTCGCAATGCTTTGCCGTAGGCGTGGCCACTTTCAAAACCGGCGTCAATCAGTTCTTCCCAAATATCCGGAAGTTTGTCGACCGGGGCACCGAACATGTCGATGCGTTGTCCTCCCGTGATTTTCGTGTAGAGGCCGTACTTTTTTCCCACCCTGGCGATCACGGCCAACTTATCCGGAGTGATCTCACCTCCGGGGACTCTGGGGACCACCGAGTAAGTGCCATTCCGTTGGATGTTTGCCAGGAATCGGTCGTTGGTATCTTGTAGCGTCTGATGCTCGGGATTCAAGATGTCTTCGTTCCACAAACTGGCGAGGATCGAAGCCACGGTCGGCTTACAGATTTCGCATCCCGCGCCCCCCCGCCCCTGCTCAGAGCCGGCTTGCGCTAGCACTTCGGCGAACGTTCGCAATTGCTTCCCTTTGACGATTGCAAACAGCTCGGTCCGCGAGTAGGAAAAATGCTCGCAGAGGTGATTTACAACCGTTTTGCCCGACCGCTGTAACTCGGACTTGAGGAGGTCGGCAATCATCGGGACGCAACCGCCGCAACCTGTCCCAGCCTTGGTACACCGCTTCAGGGCGTCCAGGGAGTCGATACCGTCGTCGCAAATT
>CALMBE010000527.1 GCA_937860165.1 uncultured Planctomycetaceae bacterium | reverse complement strand
GGCGAGAGGATAGGCAGAAACGTACCCTGGGACAAGGCCGGTTGGGGAAGGATGTCAGTTGTCAGTTGCAACGGACCACTGGCCACTGGCCACTGACCACGGACCGCCCCCCCCTAATTCAACGGAAACAACCACTTCTTGTCTTTGTTGTCGTCGATGAGTTTGATCGTGGCGGCTTCTTGTTTTTCGAGTGCCTTGGCCGCCGAAGTCCGGACCCGCTCATCGGCAATCCCGTGGGCAAACCAAGGGGCATGCGTTTTGATTTCCTGCATCAGGGTGAGCGTTACCCGGGTATGGTCAGCTTCTCGTTCCAAGCGCGTGGTAAGGGCATAGTCCAGGAGTCGGGGCGAGCCCTTGGTAAGTTGCGATTCGGAATGAATCGCATCGGGGTCGATGGTCACATCTTGTTGCAGGGTGACCACCTCGCGCCCCACGTAGTCGTCGAGCGTCCGGACCTTGAGCTTGCCGTGCAGTTCTAGTTTCCAGCCGGGGTCCGAACCGAGCACCGATTTCAAGAGGGCTTCGCCGACGTTTTCAGCGCCGGTTTCCACGGCCCCGTCTTCCCATTGTTGTTCGACAAACTCGCTGGTCCCTCCCATGGTGATAATCTCCTTGGAGGCGTTGGTGCGGACCATGATCTTGCGGATCTTAGTGAAATCTTCGTCGATTACAAAACTCCGTTCGACGGTTTGCCGGGATGTGTACCCGGCCGTGAGCACCCAACTCGCAGCAAAAGCGGCACTGGCCACCAACGCGACGACGATCCATTTCCAGGGAACACGAAAATCTTGAACGCTTGACACCATTTTCACCGCTACCGCTTTGTTCAGGCTGCCAGTTAAAGAGCGGCATCGACGCGATGCCGGCTAGGGCACACTCAGCATAACCGCCGAAACGGACAAGTTCCACTGGTGGAAGAGACGGTAGCAAGGGGGATTGCCAAGTCAGAACTGACCGCCAAGGACGCCAAGAAGGCAAGAACACATATCTCCTCTAATAGAAGAATGGGCCACGGATGGACGCGGATTGAACGGATTTACACGGATCGTTGTTGTAAATCGAAATTCCACAAATCCCATCTCCCAATCCGTGTTCATCTGTGTTCTATTCTTTAGTAGCACCGAAAGACTGAGAAATCGGAACACGCAAGTGATATCTGCTCTAGTTCGTCGAGTACGTAAAATTCGCCAACAGCACGTCGATCGCTGCCGGGGCTTTCAACATGCGATTGACCCGATACAGAATTTGTTTGCGAAAGCGCTTGAGCTCGGGATCGGCAAAGTCCGCCAGTTCGGAAATCCGCACGGCAACGATTGCTTGATGGCGGAGGCGATGCTTCCAGTGTTTGAGAGCCGCAATCGATTCGCTGCTCGTATCGGGTGGGAACGACAAGTACAGGTCAAACGCCATCGTAGTCGTTTGATTATTCGCTGGCTCCAGGTTCTTGATTTCGATGTTCCCCAGACTCAACTGGCCAATCGCTTCATGCGCCGCACCCGACTCTTTCGTTTCAGCGGCTTCCCCGTGGGCCGGCGACTTGGCGAAGGTGCTGCTGGTGTTTACAAGAGTGCAGACAAGCCCCAAGAACAACACACGACAAGAGGCATGGCGACCGCGTCGTGGCAGGATCTTTGTTGGACTAGTCATGCTGAGATTCATTGCAGTCAGTGCCTTTTTTGATTCAATACCGATAAACTTGATCGCGGGAAAACTTACGGGGACTAATCGATCGGTCCCCAGCTAAAATCTACAAACGCCAATTGCCGAATCCGCTCGGCCCCCAAGATCGGTCGCACCCCATCGATCAAACGCGACTTGAACGTTGCCCAGCGACTGTCCCCAAGTTCCTCGCGCGTCGCCTTGCGACAAATGGTAACCACGGCGTCTTCGAGCATGCCCCGATGTCGCTCATATTCGGCCAGGACATGCTTTTTATCTTCCGGAGCTACGAGGGCATACAACTTGAAGCGAACATTGATCCACAACGACTCGGCGGGGGTATTCGCATCTTGGTCGAGATCGATAGAACTGGCGATCTCATACGCGCCCAGGTCGACTTCTTCGACTTCTCCGAGCGAATTGGCTAGTTCCAATTCGTCTAGATACCTTTCCAGCGTCACCGGTTCTTCGCTCGCGCAGCCCCCCATCACGAACACTGCCAATGCCAGTAGCCCGGCAGTCGGGAAACCTGATTTTGGCAACTGGGAAGGCATGGTGTGGTGGTTGGTGGCTAGTGGCTGGGGGCTGGGATAAATGACCGTCATTCCCGCGCAGGCGGGAATCCAGTTGATTCTGCTATTCACATACGACTTAAGCCTTACGACTTAAAACTCGCTGCTGGCAACTCTCAACTTCTTTCCCCCTCACCCAAGTCTAGACCACGGCTTACGAGAAAACCCTGACCTATACTTCCCGAGAGAGAATCTCACGATACCCGCCCGCTGGTAGGGATTGAACTGATTTTGACGATCCACTGTTGGCTTTGACACAGGACTAGGCGTTGTCAAAGAGCTGTTTTGGGGTGCCATGCTCACGCTGGTACTCCAGCGTGAGCATGGGGATCGTCAAACAAGCATGGCCACGGCGGAGTACCGCCGTGGCCATGGCACCCACATGTTTCGCTTTTACAAAGCACTAGGGTCGAATTGAGTTCTCCGCGGTCCCTGGATACTTTACTTCCCAATCGAGCCTTTCCAACAATGTGGATTCACGCCATCAAAATTCCGGAATCACGCGGACCTTACGCGCAACTTGTGGGGGTGTGTTTGGCGCTCGCCAGTCTCTGCACGGGAGGGTGCTACGACGGCCAAGCCATCATCGAAGCCCGGCGGGCGATCGCAGTGCGGGCCCGGTTGGTGGAAGTCGACCTGGGAAAATTTCGCGTGACACTTCCCAAACCCTATCGAGACATGGAAAAGGCTGAACTTCACTTTCACGCCTTCGGACAGGTCGCACATCGCGATCTCGACAAAGTCGAGGAATCACTGAAGCAGAATTCGGCCAACCTGAATCATCACATCTTGCTGGCAGTTCGCAACTTGAATACCACGCAAATTGCCGAACCCAACCTGGCCACGCTCCGCCAGGAAATCATTCAGGCGATCAATGGAATCGTCGAGGGTGCCCCTGTGCAATCCATCGGCTTCTACCAATTCGCGCTCACGAATTAGCTCGGCTGAGCTAACTAAATCGTAGGCCGGAGCGCTAAACCGCAAGCGGCGGGGGTCTCGTTACCAGCCACTGACAACTGACTCCGGGCCACTGACTACAGGCCATTTTCTAGCCCGCGTGCTGAGAACCCCTAAAAAATTTCCCCTCCTGGGGTATTTAACTCCGCCCGTGCTTCGGTTAGAATCTGGCTCGTTCCCGCTGAATCCTACCTCGTTCCTCCATGCTTGTCCTTCGCTTCCGAGTAGCGCGATTCTTCGGTTAGCTGGCCTCTTTACCTAGGGTTTTTCTATGATCGATCACAAATCCGTTAGCCGTCGTGAATTCATCCAAACCGGTACTGTTGGGGCCGCGGCCCTGGGTGCGGCTGCCACATTTCTCTCGGCACCTGCCCCGGCCCAGGCCGTGGGTGCCAACCAGCGGCTTCGCATCGGGTTCATCGGCCCCGGAGGGCGCGGACTCAGTGGGCATGTCATTCCCCTTTGTAAACTGCGCAAAGATGGCGCACCAATCGAATTGGTCGCGGTCAACGATGTCTACGACATCAACGCCCAGACAGCAATCGACACCATTACCAAATCAACCGGCGTTGCCCCCAAAAGATA
>CALMBE010000526.1 GCA_937860165.1 uncultured Planctomycetaceae bacterium | reverse complement strand
AGTACCGCCGTGGCCATGGCACCCTCATTTTTCGGTTTGACAAAGCACTAGTGCGTTGCCTTATGAATGGCATGATACAATAGGGTAAGCGATGCCGCGAAAAATCCGTGATTTGGTGAAAGACTTACACGAGGCAGGCTTTGAAGTGGTCTCAGGGGCTGCAAAGGGTTCACATCGAAAATTTGTTCATTCCCGCTATTCGGGTGCAGTCACCGTGAGCGGCAAGGACGGAGATGACGCAAAGCACTATCAGGAGAAACACGTTAAACAGGCTATCGAAGAGGTGCAGGAATGAAAGCTATCGACCAATACCACCGTTGGGTTCAGTGGAGTGACGAAGATCAGGTCTACATCGGTAAGTGTCCGGACCTGATCACCGGAATTCACGGTGCTGATCCCGTGCAAGTGTACCGAGAACTTGGCGAGGTGATGCAAGACGTAATCGATCACTTTCAGAAAACTGGACGAACCCTGCCCACTCCAAGAACCCGGCCGATGATGGAAGTCACTTGAGGTGGCCAAATCATTGCCAGAAAAATCTCTTGTCAAACCCAGGCTGCTAGGCGCTAGTTAGAATTCACTCACTCTCTTTTCTCGCAACTCGCGTCGGGTTTGATTCCACCTAGCCGGAGGTACACTTACCTCCGGGACTTCCCGGACGGCGTGGCCGTCCGGCTAGGGCTGATTGAGTATCGAAGCGTCCGGCCTTACAGAGGCCAGGCACAGGGAAGTTGCGAGTCACGAGGTGCGAGGCGCGAGTTTATTCCCTTTCCCCCCTCGTAACTCGAAACTCGCGCCCCAAAATTTCTTCCCATTTTGTTGTAGAAATTGTGCCACCGTTTCTGCTAGGCTGCGTGTGTCGATGAGGTATTGATTGGGGCCCCAACTGCTGCTGGGGTATTACAACAGCCCGTTGCTGGAGAATTCTCTCCGGCGACGGGCTGTTTTCGTTGTATTTTTCTATTCGCTGCATTTGAAAGGGAGCCACCGTGACGGAATCGAAAAAAGTTCCTGTGCGACTCGCCGAGGTCGCCTCGCAAATCTGGAGTGGCGATCTGTTGCTGTTCCGTGGTTCTGGGCTCTCTTCGCGCCTGATCGGCACCGCGGGACGCAGCCCTTACACCCATGCGGCCCGCGCGATCTGGTGGCAGGAAACGCTCTTTTGCTGCGAAGTGCGCGAACTCAAGGGCGGGCGGGCGGTCACGCTGGCCAGTCAAGTTCGCAAATACCCCGCCGCGATCGACGTGTTTGCCACAAACCCCGACAACCGTTGGCCCGAGTACGACCGCCAGAGTGCCGATCGCTTCATGCTGCAGCTTGCCGGGTGCGACTACGGTTACGCCAGTGTCCTCCGGGCCGCGCTGTTGCATTTGCCGTTATGGCGGTTCTTTGTGCGACCCGAGACGTGCGATGCGGTCGCTTCCCAGCGGCCCCCGTTTTGTTCCGAGGCTTGCGCGATGGCGGACCGCATCGGCGGCAAGGTCGATCCCGTGCCGCACCTCGGGGACCGCATCACCGAGCCCGCCGATCTAGCGCGAAGCCCGTTTTACCGTTACCGATTCACCTTAGCAGGAGAATGACATGTCGCTTTCCCCAAAAAGCAATTCCTGGTTGTCGGCAACCATCGCAGGCTGGTGTTGGTTCGCGGTTCTCGTGACACTGTTGATCGGAACCTGTGGCCCCACGCGGTGCGCAGAATTTCCGCCCAGCGATCCTGCCGGTCCGGTATGTCGAGTTCACAACCGGCAACAAGGAACTAGCAGCATCGGCAGTGGCACATTGATCGATAAAGCTCCCGATGGCCAGCAAGGATTGGTGCTAACCTGTGCGCATTTGTTTGCCGAAGGTGTCGGTGAGATCGTCGTCGAATTTCCCGGTGCGAAACTGCACGGTGCGAAATTGGTGGCGATTGATCGACAAGCGGATCTCGCGGCGTTGGCGATCAGCAACCCCACTCCAGCGGCCACCTCGGTCGAACTCACGATTGAGGAACAAGGAGTCGTGCGGGCGTGTGGCTTCGGTCCCCAGGGCGAATTCCGCTGTGTAGAAGGTGCGGTGGTGGGCGAGGCCAACGATGCGGGCCAATTGAGCATCTTGATCGGCGAAGCG
>CALMBE010000525.1 GCA_937860165.1 uncultured Planctomycetaceae bacterium | reverse complement strand
CCGGAGTACCAGCGTGAGCATGGCACCCCAAAGTGAAAAAGTGATCGGCCCTGCCTTTTTTGCAGGTTTCCAATGCATTGAACCACGACGGCACTACGGCACGACGAATCGCAGAGAATTTTGGTCCGGGTGGGTGATCAAAAAGTAGCAAAGAAACGTGTCGAATCGCTCAATTTCCAGGACTAAACTGGTTTCATGAGTCCTTCGTCGTGCCGTTGTGTCGTCGTGGTTCAATTTTTTTTGGAATAGGGATTGGCGGAGTAACACGATTTTTCCGCGAAACCGACACAACCGGGGCACACGTGTCTGGCCCCCAAATCCGCCACACTCCACCCGAGAAGTTTACCAAACTCCACGGGGACGTTGCTTTCTGGCATCATTTGCTTACCCAGGCGTTAGATTTTACCAGTCAAACTCCGCGCATTCTCCCCCGGCTGAAATCAGCCCGTTGGAAATGCGTAGTGATTGGGAACAGTTGACCATGCGCCATTCTCACTCAGTTCGCTGCTCGCCTCTGGTTGCGCTGGCGATATGCGCCTTGGTGGCGGGGGGTTGCGCGGGGTTGCCGCGGATCGATCCCTCGGGGGAACGCTTTTTTATCTGTCCCAAGAAGGAACAAGCCGCCGTCGCTTCCACGGTCGGCAACCCACAGGTTGCACCGGTGTACACCGACCCCTATTTTCCGCAGCCGATTTCTCCCCCTTCGGGTGTCGTGCCTGCTACGGCAATCCTTCCGACCAGCCCCACGGTCGCACCCGAGACTTTGTCTCTGACCCCCGACCGCGTACTCGCTCCGGTTGGTAGCGAAGTGATTCTCAAAGCCGGCATCTGCACCGATGACAATTATTTGGTCACGCACCAAAAGGTCGAATGGCTGATCGCCCGCGAAAGTGCTGGTGAAATTGTGACACTCGGGGGCAAGGGTTTTTGCCGCGATCCGCTCTTGCCCTGGAACAAACCTAAGAAAATCGACAATCAATACGCGATCGGTTACACAGCCCAAGTCCCCTTGACAATTGACCGGGGAACCTCGGACACGACCGACGATGTGCAAATCGAACCAGGTCACGCCTGGGCGAGCATCACTTCACCGGTCGAGGGCACGAGTCATGTGACTGCCGTGGCACCGGTGGTCAGCGGTTGGCCCCAACGCCGCAGCAATGCCACGATCTACTGGGTCGATGCCGCTTGGACCTTCCCACCACCGGCAATTTCCAGCGGAGGCTCACAAATTCTGTCCACAACCGTGCGTCGGCAAACCGACGGTACGCCGCTTCCCGGCTGGGTGGTTCGGTACGATGTTGCAGCAGGCAGCGGTGCGTTACGCGGGGGAGAATCGAGCCAAACGGTGGAAGTCGCGACAGGGGCCGATGGGGTTGCTAGTGTCGATGTCACGCCTACTGGGAGTACCGGGACCGCGACGAACGTGGCAATCCAAGTGATCCGACCCGCGGGACTCAACGCCAGCGACATGCCGCGACTGGTAGTCGCCAATGGGGCCACCAACATCTCCTGGAATGGCAATTCCTACTTGCCTCCTGCCGACGACCTGGGTGACATAATGCCCACGACCCCGATTCCTCAGGGGGGGACCAGTTCTCAACCCGTGACTCCGATCACACCGCAACCCACAAATACTGCTCGACCGATTCTCGATCTGGAGATCCTCGGCGAAGAAACTGGCCAGGTGGGGGGGCAAGCCGAATATGAAGTCGTGATTCGCAACACGGGCACGGCACCTGCCACGGGAATTTCCGTCAACGACAAATTTGGCGAGGGGTTTCGGCACCCAGGGGACACGCTGAGTACCCGCAATATCGACAAGACGCTCTCGATCACGTTGGCACCGGGCCAATCGCACACCGAGACGATTCAGTTTGAGATCGTGCGGGGGGGGAATATCTGTCACGACGTTATCGTTCGTTGCCGCGAGGGTGCCGAGGTCTCCAAGCGGGCTTGTATGAATGTCGCGCAGCCTGCTGTCGTGCCACAGGCGGGCATGGAAGTCAGCAAAGACGGCCCGCGCCTGAGCACCGTGGGCGAAACGGCCTTATTCACTCTCTCGGTCAAGAATACTGGTGAAGTGCCACTGGAAAACGTGGAAATCATCGACGAGTACGATACCGTATTTACAGCCCAGCCCCGCACTGCAAATTATGTGATCATTCGTAATCCTGACAACAAGCCGCGATTTCAGTGGCGCATCCAAACGCTCCAAGTAGGTGAAACACAACGATTTGAAGTCGAGTGCGTTTGCAAGGCACCCAAGCAACGTGCCTGTAGCCTGGCAAAAGTTTCTGCGGAAGGGGGCCCGGGAGTTGGCATTGTTCCAACTGCCGACGACCACTGTACAGAAATCGTCGAAAGTCGAAGACCGGGTGATGCGGGCCCGGCGGATGTCGTCCCCCCGGCCGGTGCCGCGGCAACGGGTCTGCGATTGTCGATCTCACCCTACAACAAGAAACCCCTGTCCGGCAGTCGGGCGACTTACCAATTCTTTGTCGAGAACAATACACCGAACACCGAAAAACAGGTCCAACTGAGTGTGAGCTTCCCCCCCGAGATTGTCCCCGACATGGCAACTCTCCAAGCGGATGTGGCTGGCCAACTAGTGGGGAATGAACTGCGGTTTAATCCAATCGCTGAATTGCGGGCCAATGAGCGACGTAGTTATACGGTGACCACGTCGGTCCTCCGCGCGGGAATCGTAGATGTCGTAGCGACAGTCACGAGCCAGACCAATCCCCAAGGAGTGCAAAAAACCGAGCAAGTGGAAATCGTCGGTTTCTAGTGGGCCATTTATTGTGGACTGGCAGAGCTTGAGCCCTGAACAGTTATCGGCTGTCGGCTGTCAGCTATCGGCCAGACCATTTTTCTCGGGCTGATAGCCGATAGCCAATAGCCTTGCTCGCACAGGCTCTTTTGCTGCGCAGGAGTCAATAGTCTGAATCCACTCGAACCTGGGAAGTCCGAGTTGGCCGAAACGGTAGAGGTTTTTTTGGGGAGTGTTGCGAGTGCTGGGTCACAAGTAGGAACGGGAAATGCCTTTAGAGTAAAACGAGTCTCCGACTCGTGAATTGCAGAAATTACGACACGGAGTGTCGTACCACAATGCAACACGACTCTCCGAGCTTAAGTTCTACCACAATTCATTCGCTTGGCAGCGTCGTAGCCGTCA
>CALMBE010000524.1 GCA_937860165.1 uncultured Planctomycetaceae bacterium | reverse complement strand
AAAAAATTTAAAATGATTGGTGCGAGTTTATTTAAGAAGCGAATCTATTGAACCGCGAGGTAAGCGGGTGACGATAAAGATTTGGTTGTCTAAAGATACTATTTGGGTGTTTTTGTAGATTATCTTTTCGGGAATACTTTGAGATTTACAACGCTGAAATTTCAGGCTTTGATTAAAACCCAAAACAAACGGCGTTGCCTTTTTAGCAATAGGAGTAGTTGCAAGACCTAGAATAAATGTAAATTTATATTTATCCGAATTTAGTTGGAATGAATTCGCGGAAAGTTCTTTTTTTAATGATGAAAAAGCATCAGCTTGAATTGTTCTCGCAAAATCTGTATCAACTGTGTGCGAATTTTGTTCTATCGAAAATAAAACAAACTTTACATAATCTTCAATAAACTGATTATCTTTTTCATCGGTTTTCGCTTGGGGCCGTTCGAGAATTTCGCTGCGGGCTTCGCTGTCCTTGAGCTCGATCCGCGCCCGGGTGATGTCGTAGACTTGGCGTTCCGACTTGTCGGCGGGCATGACCTCGAGGCGCACGATAGTGCCAGGTTTTCCACGAATCATCTGCACGACATCGTTGATTTTCATGTCTACGATGTCGACGAATTCGCCATCGGTCCCTTCGCCGACGCCGACGATGACATCTTCTACCTTAAGGCGGTCATCCTTATCGGCGGCCCCCCCGGGGACAATCCTACGGACGATGGTGTCGCCGTACTTGGACTCGAGCGAAGCGCCGATGCCGTCGAGTTCTAGACGCATCTGGATCGTGAAATTGTCGAGAGTGCTGGGGGACATGTAGTTCGAGTGGGGATCGAAACTCATGGTCAATGCAGAGAGAAAATCTTCGAGCAATTCATCGTTGCTGTGCTGTTCCCAATTCTTTTCGATTCCCCGATAGCGCTTGTGGAGTTTCTCGATAGTTTCCTCGGGCGAGACATCGTCCGCGATTTCCAGGAGGAGATCGTACTTCACGCGTTTGCGCCACCGCTCGTCGAGTTCCTCGACGGTCTTGGCGTATTCCGTTTTGTCGGGATCGCGGATCATGTCTTCATCGACCGTAAAGTCGTGGGGCTGATCGACCAGTTTTTGAGCCACGGCGACCCGCTCATGAACGCGTTGCAAGAAGCGGTCGAACACCTGCTTGGCGAAGTGGACATCGCCCTGCTTGACAAGGTCGTCGAGCTTATCCTGGTTGGCTGCAAACTCGTCGACGTCGCTTTGTAGGAAGAATAACTTCATGCGATCCAGAGATTTCAGATACATATCCAGGGTGCGACGGGAAATCACGTCGTTGACCTGCATCTCGGAGAGATGCTTGCGATCCATCAAAGCGGATACCATGATGGCGATTCGTTCGTCATTGCGAGAGGGATCCGTCGGCTTTGCTAGCGATAAGGGGGCCAGACTGCCCACCATCAGCCAACCAGCAGCCACGAAACCCAGAATTTGAACCGATCGACCACGCACACACAGATCCCGCTTGCCGTCTGATACCATCGCAATTCCCTTATGATGCTGAGTCTGCGCGAAGCCATGCTGCGATTCGGCAGAATTAAGAAGTAAGTGGTCGATTCGAGTGGATTTCCAGTCTTCGAGGCACGCTCTCGTGCCACAGGCTGCACTCGCCCCCAGTAGTTACGTCTGACCAATGCCCTCTGTTCACAATTACAAGCCAAAAGCTTGCGAAATGCAGTGGAGCAGGCTGCTGTCATCGTACCGGAGTGGGTTTCTGGGGGCAAGATCGACTCGTCGGGGCCGTGATCCTAGGGTTTGGGCCTGCAGGACTTCCCGCATCTCGAGTTTCACCTAGCCGGAGGAACACTTTCCTCCGGGACTCTCGGACCCAAGTGTTGGTCCGGCTGGGGTGGTCTGGGACAAAAAAACTAGTGCTTATTCGAGTGCCGAAACTAGGTGCTGATCCCAGCGGGGGAACACACTGCGGAGATCCAAGAGTACTTCTTCCTCCGCGATGCGGGCAACCACTCGAGGAGTAGCGGCATCGAGTGTCTCGCACAGTTGCTCGGCAGTGCCACTTGCCGGTTTGAGCGAGATAGCCCACGAAGGGGCACAGAGATTCGCCTCTGGTGTCTGACACCAGGTCGACTCGCATTTCACTGCTCGGGCACTGGAAACTCGGCTGCTCTCGGCTAGGAGCGTTGCCAGTCGAATGGCGCGTTGTTCGAGATTTTCCAAAGGGGCGGTCAAGAGTTGCCACACTGGGATCTGGTGAATCGCATGATCGTCGAGTTGGTACACTTGCAAGGTGGCAGCCAGGGCAGCCAAGGTGAGTTGGCAGGCAGACAACTGATCTTGAGGGGCGTGTCGCCGACATTCGGCCACCTTATCAAGCTTTCCCAGCACGATCCCGCAGGGTGGTCCTCCGAGGAGTCCCGCTCCTTCGATGACCAACAAATCGACGCCGGAACGAATTCGCTCGGCAAGGGTCGTAACTGGTTCAAGTCCGTAATCTGCCGGATTCAGGATTCCTGCCAAGCGTGAAGACTCGATGTTTCCGCCGACGGAGCGAGCAATCTTCTCAGCAGCGGCAAAGGTGTGGGCCACCCAAGCGGCCTCGGCACCGGTGAGTGCTTCAACGAGCTCCGCAGACCGCTCGGCCAACTGGGATGGATTCGATTGATACTCGGTGGCAAATTGCACAAGCCCATCCACGGCCGGTTCCGCCAAAGGGAGTGCGGGCCAAGTATCCCCCAGTACCACCCCGGTGGCATTCACCGCAGGGTCGGTAACCAAATTCGGCCCCAAGAGACGTTTAGCCAGCCGTTCAGCCAATTGACCCAGCGAAGGAATTCCCCCCTCTCCGATCCGTTGCCTGAGATTTGCCTGGAGCTCTTCCAAAAATCCTGTGGCGCGATGGGCGATGGTCGATTGGTTGACGCGCGTTACGACCTTGGCAACCGTAGGATGACTGAGCAGGTCGCTGAGCGAAGGAAGTTTTGAGAACGGGGAATCACTTTTCATGGCAGATCGCGGGACGGAAGTGCGAGGGTGCGGAAAGGGAAACGAATTGGCACACACCCACTAGAGCAAATTCCTTTCGATTGCTCCAGCGAGCGGGGTACGTAAGCAGGGCCGATCACTTTTTCACTTTAGGGTGCCATGCCCACGCTGGTACTCCGGCGTGGGCATGTGAATCGTCGAGAAAAC
>CALMBE010000523.1 GCA_937860165.1 uncultured Planctomycetaceae bacterium | reverse complement strand
GTCGTCGTGTAGCGGAGTCCCGCGTCGCGCACCGTTTCGAGCAAGGGGCCGTGGGGGATTTCGATCGTTTCGAGTACCGACGGGCACACACAAGGCACAATGTCGGGAATGTCACATAGCTCGCAAGCGGATACAAGCTGCCCCACACTAGCGATTGCCGTCGCAGCGCAGAGAGAGAAAAACCAAGTTGTGGATCGAAGCATTAGATCATACCGTTGCGAGGGAGTTAGATTGACTCAGGCCAGCGAGAGACAAGAGTGCTGGGCGCAACGGAGATTCTACAACAGTGTGCCAGTCCATGTGCCGACAGTGCGTCTGGGGAGTCAACACAACCATTGCGATTGCTGCCCCTGGACTATCGATCACAATGTGATGTACCAAGAGACGGTCAAGCCTGTGCAGGGGCTTGCTGTCTACCAATATCTCACGAGACATGCCTCTAGAAGAGATTTCCGGAACGCCAGGTAACTCGAATCCAACGAGGAAGCGGTTATACAGCCCCCCCAAATGGCCTAGCTTCAGATTAGTCGAGAATCGGCTAGCCCACAAGTATTTTGCCTGGGAGTATGGAGCGGAAAACCCGCATTTCTTGGGCTTTCTTGGTTACCCGTGGATGTCTCTTTGCTGTTCCGCTAGATTTAGTGCAATTCCGCATCAATTTTGTTTAAGGGGCATTTGCCTATTTCTTCGAGGTTCAATGGCTAAGTCACCCGCCAATCGTGCCTCGGCCTTCGAGGTCTTGCTGAAACCCGCAGAGTTTTCTCCGAGTGGGATCTGTGTGCTCTCGGGCGACGAGGCGTTTCTCAAGCACGAGGTCCGCCGGACTCTTTTGAAAAAAGTGCTCGGACCTGACAACGAGGATTTTGTTGCCGAAGTGCTCGATGGCGCCAGTGCTCAACTCCGCGATGTCCTGGATGCCATGCACGAGCGGTCGCTGTTCAGCACGGCTCGGCAGGTGGTGGTTGTGATTGAAGATGCCGATCCGTTTATAAAACAATACCGAGAAAAGCTCGAGCCTATTATTGAACACCCACCCGCCGATGTGTTGCTATTTCTGGAAGTCGACACTTGGCCGGCGACGACACGACTGGCGAAAATTGTCAGCCAGAAGGGGCTCACGATTTCCTGCCAGATTCCCTCCAAGGGACGCGAGCTAACCGAGATCACGAAGCAGTTTCAAGATTGGTTAATTTACACTGCCAAGCATGAGCACCAAAAAGAACTCAAACGCGCCGCTGCCGACCTGCTGCTAGACCTTCTCCCACCGGTGCCCGGAATCCTGTATCAGGAAGTCGCCCGACTGGCTCTGCTGGCCGACGAAAAGACTCCCCTGGATGTGGAGCTCGTTCGGAACAATGTGGGGGGCTGGCGGACGCGCCAGACCTGGGACATGATCGATGCCGCAGCCGAGGGTCGCGCCAACGAAGCCCTGCTGCAACTTGATCGCCTGTGGGCGGCTGGCGAGGAAGCTTGGGCCTTGTTGCCGCAGATGGCTTCGACTCTGCGACATTTCGCTTCGGCTACTCGGATTTACGAACAGGCCGAACGAAACCGTCGTCCCATGTCGCTGCGTGCTGCGCTCGAGGCCAGTGGCATGCACGCGTTCAAACTTTCAGCCGCAGAGGCACAACTCAAGCAAATCGGTCGGCCCCGTGCCAAGCAGCTTTATCGCTGGCTGCTAGCAGCCGATCTCGAAATCAAGGGGCATAACTCGGAGAAAAACCGGGCCCGCCGCGTTTTGGAAACCCTCATCGTGCGCATCTCTAAGCAAGCGGTCTTGCCGCAATCCGCCAAGAGCTAGCAGGTAGGCCGGAACAAGGTACCCCGCAGTTCCGGCAGGCGTTTTCGTGGATATTCCTCACGGGAATCCGCCGAATTGCCGGAACTTCGGAATACCTTGTTCCGGCCTACTTTGAGGCAAATCGCGCCGGGAGCCCCTCAGGGCCGCTCGGTTTTCTCATAATGAGGGTGCCATGGCCACGGCGGTACTCCGCTATGGCCATGTTTTCTAGACTATTCACATGCTCACGCTGGAGTACCAGTGTGAGCATGGCACCCTAAAATGAATAGGAGATCGACCCTGCATCGCCCCGCACTGAACTTGCTCAAATCGAGTGAGCATTCTACGATTCGCCGACTTTTCTAGAGATGCGGGAGCCAGTGCTTCCTCATTCGTACTCGGATCAGGGAATCAGTCGCCCCATGGACTTGGTTGCAACTACGTGCGGATTTCGACAATTCCCCTTGGGGATTTGTTTGTTCGTGCTGGCTTGGAGTTTCGGTTGCGCGCAACCCTGGCCGATGCGCACGGCCGATGAATCCCTGCCGATGTCGCACGGAGTTGCCAAAGTAGACTTAGAACCACCCGTCGTCGCCACGTCTGCTCCATCGATTGTCCCAGTCGTACCCACTGCGAGCAAGGCCGCTGCGCCGGTGGCACTCACTTCTCAGCAGCAGACTGAGCTCGAACAAATCATTCAGGAAGTACGCAACAGTGTGGCGCTGGATTCGGTTGCCGAACAGTCTCTGCGGGGCAACCTGCTCCAAGCGGACCCTGAGCAATGGCCGCTGGTGGTCAAGCAGTTCCGCTCGGCAGTAGCCTATCGAGAAGATTTACTGACCCGCGAGTCGAATCCGCTGCTCCAAGCCAGGGAAACGCAACAGAAATTGGGAACCCAGTCGTTAGGAACCCAGTCGTTGGGTACTCAAACGCTCGGAGGCTTGCCCGCCGTGCCTCGTTCCACCACGACGGCAAAGCTGCTCGAACCGCGCATGCAGCTTCAAGCATCACCGACCGAGACAATTCGCTTGGAGAGCCACGTCGCGCCCGTAGAATCTCCCGCGGCGGAATTGGCGAGTCCGATTCCCGTCGCTGCGCGCGCTGCGGAATCGCAGATTCAAGTTGCCACGAATTCTACCACTGCCCGAGCTGCGGCCAATGTGATTCTGCCGACAAACCATGTCGCGCCTAGCACTTCGTCAAGTTGGCAAACTCAACTGGCCCAGACCATCGAGGCCTTGGAGCAGGAAGTCAAGCCTGCGCCAGGCAGCACCGACGAATTGCGGGACCAAATGCAACTGAGGATTCTGCAACTCGTTGCTGGTCAGGAAAGCGAAGCACTCGCACCGCTGCCAGGTGCGACTCCCGCGGAGCAAGATTATTGGTCGAAGCAGTTGTTTGCTATTTCGACCTACTTTGATTGTCAGCGCCAGACGGATGGCAAACAGCGCGCGGCAGGGACTTTGGTTCATCTCGATCAGGCCCGCGCAAAACTCGCCGAGTTGGCGACCTTGCAGGTTCGCAATTTGGCCTTCGTGGATTCCGTCGACGGATTCGGGTTGTACAAAGCTCATGCCGAGAATAAGTTCAAGCCCGGTGAACAGGTGAGTCTCTACACCGAAGTGGACAACTTCCGCAGCGATTCCACCAAGGAGGGTTTTCGGACCACTTTAGCGACCGGTTACGAAGTCGTCGATTCCGGGGGGCGTCGCGTCGATGGGGCCCAGTTTCCAGAAGTCGAAGATCTGTGCCAGAATCGCCGCCGCGATTTCCACATGCAATACGGCATCGCTCTCCCCGAGCGAATCTATCCGGGCGAATATGAGTTGCGGCTCATTATCACCGATCAGCTCAGCAACAAGATTGGCCAGGCCAGCGTGAAGTTTGAAATCGTCGAGTAAAGCACGATTCTCGACACGCTTTTGAGAATGTTCTTTAGAGATTTAAATGGATGGAAACGGTTACCAAAACCTATTCGTAAAAAATCCTTCATCCCATCCTGAATGATGAAATCCCGTTGGGATAAACACCCATTGCATCCGAGGGTATCGTTTCAGCGCCAATCAGCCACAAGGAATCACCCACTAAAACTACTGATGAACCGTTAAAAATGTGCCCTCGCTTTCAGTCAGGCCCTTTTATTGTCCAGCAGTATCGGTATAATGGCTGGCAATCGAATTCGCTCCCGCCCCAAGCTTTTCACCCGCCTTTTTCGGAGGTCTGCCGCGATGTCAGTTTCTCGACGCCACTTTCTCGCCACTACTGCTTCGGTCGCTGCGGCGACGAGCCTGTTGAGCTCGCGTCGAACCTTTGCAGCGGAGTCGGCTGACATACGCATCGCCACGATTGGAGTGCGCGGTCGAGGCCAAAGCCACCTAGATGGATTGTCGCGGAACATCGTTGCGATTTGCGATGTCGATGAAGACATCTTGGGAAGAAGCGGATACAAAGATTCGCAAGGAAGTTACAGCGCCTTTATCGCTGATCATTTCCGCATTTTCCAGCGTTAGCGATGTGCGCAACACGCTGACGCCGCCGGGCTCGCACTCGACATCACTGGCGCGGCCAGTCTTGCCGTGGCGCCCGCGATCGTGTGGTACGCACGCGTTGATATGAGTTCGGCCCTGGCGGCAATCATGCTCAGCGCCTTGGTGGCGCACGCTGCCTTCAACACGCAATACGGACGCCGGCGCACCCTCGCCGCATGCGCGCCTTTCGGCTTTGTCGCGCTCCTGTTTGCACTCAACACTTTGAGTGTCGGCGGTTTCGCTGTTGCGCTGATGGCCATGGCTTGCGGCGGCTATGTGCTGATCGGCGCCTTGCATCAAGCTAACCGCATTGCGGAAGCGCGGCGTCAAGACGCCGAATGGGTGCGCCAACTCAACATGGGCTTTGGAGGCGCGCCATCGGCAGCGTGGGAGATTGACTACGAGCGCGGCAGGATCGTTGGCGGAGACGCACTCGCCGCCCTGATTGGACGGCCGGTTTCATATCGTTCTGTGGTCGACAGCGCATGCTATGCGGCGCCGGGCGATCGCGCCTTGGCGCATACAATATTCACGCCGGGCGCAGGCCCCATGCGCCAGGTTGCGATCGAGCATGATGTCTTGCGGCCCGATGGAACGTCCCTACGCGTGCGCCACCAAGGCGTCGTGCGCACCAATCCGGACGGCGCCGCGGCGCGGCTGTCGTGTGTCACACATTTGAGCCACGGCGAGGCCACCGCTGCGCAATCGCTGCCGACCCAGCACATCGCCTGCGCTCTGGAGGCACAGGCCGAATTGCTCAAGACGCTCCGCAATGAAATTTCCACGCCGCTGCGGGCGGAGCTCGTTCCAGCCGATGCCAACGCCTCGCTCGACGACATGCTGCGGGCCCTCGCCTCCGGCCAAATCGCGACCGAGGAAGGCGTGAATGCGCTGGCGCGCGTACGTCACGAGGCGGAAGCCGCTAACCTCGCCAAATCACAGTTTCTGGCGAATATGAGCCACGAATTGCGCACCCCGCTGAACGCGGTGATCGGCTACACGGAAATCCTGCAGGAAGACGCCGAGGACAAAGGCGACGCGGCGGCGTTGCAAGACCTCAACCGCATCCTCACGGCGGCTAAGCATCTGCTCTCCTTGATCAACGAGATTCTTGATCTCTCCAAAATCGAGGCCGGCCGCATGGATGTAACCTCGGCGCCATTCGGCCCTCGCGAATTGCTTGGCGATCTGATCGAAACGATGCGCCCGCTCGCAGAGCAGAACGCCAATGTCATCACCCTTGCCGGCGAAGCCTCAGAGAGCGTGGCCACAACCGACGCGACGAAATTGCGTCAGTGCGTTCTCAACCTGTTGTCCAACGCCTGCAAATTCACCCACGAGGGCGAGATCGACGTCCTGTTTGAGCGTCGGCCTCACAATGGTGTCGCCCAGCTCTTCATCAGCGTCCGCGACACCGGCATCGGTATGTCGCCCGAGCATATGTCGCGGCTGTTCCAGCCCTTTGTTCAAGCCGACCCTTCGATCACGCAGCGTTACGGAGGCACCGGCCTTGGCCTCACGATAACGCGCCGGCTCG
>CALMBE010000522.1 GCA_937860165.1 uncultured Planctomycetaceae bacterium | reverse complement strand
CCGCCTGCGCGGGAAAGACAAGTGAAGCGTATTTTTCCCATGTGAATTCCCGGACACTCCCCGAGATTTCTGTAATCTCCTCACGGGACGTGGCGTAGTGTAGTGTAGGTAGCGGAACCGCAGTCGTTGACTTCAAACCCTCCCTAGAAACTTATTAGGAAATCACGCCATGAAATCCGTACTCACATCCTTGATCTTGATGTTCGCCATTGCCACGGGGGCCGCGCGGGGACAAACCTCAACAGCGACCAATCCCCTCACGGAGGGTGCGCTCTGGGAAGTCCATCTCAACGTTCACGAACTTTTCGCTAGTCCCCTGGGTGGGCTGATCAACAAGGCGATTTTGCAGAAAGTGCTCGACAAGAAACACAGTGTCGAATCTTTTGTTGAAGCCATCGGCCTCGATCCTCGAACGGCCGTGCAAGAGGTGATCTTGGCTGGAAACAGCTTTGATGACACGGCACCCCGGATTGTGGCTGATTTAGGGCCGAGTGCGGGCAACCTGGAAGGCTGGCTGCTGGCGGTGCCCGGTTATGAATCCGAGACCCTCAGTAGCGGTGCCTTGCTGCACTCGATCACCCCGGACGAGGGCGAGTCGAAACGAATCTGGTGTGCCATCCCCAAGGATTCCACGAAGTCGAATCGCATTTTGATCGCGGCCTTGGACCGTGAAACTGTTGTGCAAATGGTGGAGTTTGTCGAGCAGAGCTCACTTGAGCAGTTTAGCAATCGCTTGGAAGGAGGCCAGTTGTTGGCAGTGAGCGTGAACGATGTCTCGAAGCTGCCGAACATGGCCGACTCTCAGGATCCGGGTGCCGCGATTCTGCGAGCGATCCAATCCCTCTCGCTAAACCTGGGTGCGGCGTCGGACACATTTACTCTCAATTGCGAAGCGACCGCTGAGTCCCCCGCGCGGGCGGAACAAATGCACCAATTGCTGACCGGCATGAAGGCGATGGCGCAACTGGCCCTCCCGCAAGAACATCCCCAAGGGGAGCAATTGGCCAGCATCGTCAACAGCGTAAGCGTGCAATATCGTACCGGCGAGAATAAAGTTCAAGCACAAGGTCAATTCGGGTACGATATGGTTGAGTCGCTACTGGAAGGGTCCTTGGGCGCAACTCAGAAATAACTTTCCGTTTGAGTCGTAGGCCGGAACAAGGTACTCCGCAGTTCCGGCAGCACTGGCGGGTCATGCCGGA
>CALMBE010000521.1 GCA_937860165.1 uncultured Planctomycetaceae bacterium | reverse complement strand
CTCCGGGTGGTAGTTATCGCCTGGGCCGTACAAATTGGTCGGCATGGCCGAGTGGAACAGCACGCCGTATTGTTGGCGATAAAACTGGCACATCTTCAGCCCGGCGATCTTGGCGATGGCGTAGGCCTCGTTCGTTTGTTCCAAAGGGCTCGTTAACAGGCACGACTCGGCCATCGGTTGCGGGGCCTGGCCGGGGTAGATGCAAGTGCTCCCGAGAAACAAGAACCGTTCGCAACCATGTTCATACGCGGCATGGATCGCATTGGTGGCCATCGCCAGATTGTCGTAAATGAAATTCGCCGGGTAGGTCATGTTGGCATGAATCCCACCAACCCGTGCGGCGCTGAATACCACCACGTCCGGTCTCTCTCGGGCGAACATGTCTTCAGTTGCGGCCTGACAGCGGAGGTCGAGCTCGCTGCTGGTGCGCAGGACCAGCCGCTCGGCACCCAAGGCGGCGAGTTTTCTCGTGACCGCCTTGCCCACCATCCCCCGGTGACCGGCAACATAGATTTTTTTGTCAATCAGGTTGTGCATTAAAACTATCTAGGCGGCTTCAAAGTGACAAATGAAAAGGAACGGCACACCTACTTACGAGCCAATTTGGCTTCGTCTTCGGCGAGCTTTAGATCGGAATCGATCATCAATTTCGCAAGCTGTTGGCAATCGACCTTGGGTTCCCAACCCAGCGCTTCCTTCGCCTTGGAATAATCCCCCAAGAGCAAATCGACTTCCGTAGGCCGGAAATAACGGGGATCAATTTCGACATACTTTTGCCAATCCAATGCGAGATACTCGAACGAATGTTCCAGGAACTCGCGGATCGATTGGGTTTTGTTTGTGGCGACGACAAAATCATCAGGCCTGTCGTGCTGCAACATGAGCCACATGGCTTCGACATAATCCTTGGCAAAACCCCAGTCGCGTTTCGCATCGAGATTGCCCAAATAAAGTTTGTCTTGGAGTCCCAGCTTGATCCGCGTGGCGGCCCGAGTGATCTTGCGTGTGACAAAGGTTTCGCCCCGCCGCGGGGATTCGTGATTGAACAAGATGCCGTTGCTGGCAAACAGGTCATACGCTTCGCGATAATTCACGGTCTGGTGAAACGCATACACCTTGGCACAAGCGTAAGGGCTTTGCGGCCGAAAGGGAGTCCGCTCGGTTTGCGGTGTTTCGAGCACATCGCCATACATTTCCGAACTCGAAGCTTGATACACACGCACCGGGCGGCGTTTGTTCAACTGCCGGGCCGCTTCCAACACATTCAGCGCCCCGGCACCGGTGGCCTGCAACGTGTAAACCGGCGAATCGAAGGAGACCCGTACATGGCTTTGGGCACCCAGGTTGTAGATTTCATCGGGTTCGTTATCGAGCACCAAGTTTGTCAGGTTCTGGGCATCGGTCAGGTCGCCGTAGTGCAGGAACAGCCGCGCGCCCGACTTATGGGGATCCTTGTAAATGTGATCCAGCCGCTCGGTATTGAACGAACTGCTACGGCGAATGATGCCATGCACCTCGTAGCCCTTATCCAAGAGCAGCTCCGTCAGATACGAGCCATCTTGGCCTGTGATTCCGGTAATCAACGCACGTTTGGTCATTGGTTTGGAAATTCCTAAGTTCGGATAATTAATGTCGATTTGGACGGAATCGAGTGATTCGAGATTAGTGATTGGTGAATAGAACAAGAAACACTTCTCATTCCCAATCACAAATCACTATTCACTGATCACATTCTGGAAAACTCGTCGTGTCCGTTGTGTCGTCGTGGTTCAATCTATCACTGTAAGGTTTAGTCGCTCTAACCTCCAGCCTCTAACCAATTCATCGTCGGCCCGATCCACCGCTGGATCACGGCTAAATCTTGGGGGTCGGCCTGCTGGCGCCGCTGGGTTGTCAATTCAGGGTTAAACTGGGCAGCGAACCCGGCTTGCATTTCGGGGGTGTTTTCCAGTTGGCAAAAATCCAAGATCGAGGCCATCAATTCCGGCGACATCTCCGACAATTGGACCTCCAGGTAACGGCCCGGGGGGAGTTGACGCCCGTAGTCGCAAGCCAGCTCGACGCACATTCGCCATTGCAGGCAGCATACTTCCAAGAGGTCCAGTTCCTGGAGCAGGCCATCGATACCAGGAATTCTCGGCCCCCACACCGGCTTGTTGACCAGTCCCGCCAGGGGCTTCGGAATCACCCGCCGAATCAACTCCCGGGCGTAGTAGGGTGCCCGCCGGAGGTCGATTTCCTTGAGCCGTTCGAGGAGTTTGTCCTTGCGAATTCCTCGGGCATGTCCCTGCCAGAATTTGCGGATCGAGAGTACCGACTCGACCCCATCGCGTAGCGTGTGAATAAAAATACAGCCCGGCAACACGCGGTCGACAAACTCCATCCGCAGGGCGTTGCTGGGGGTTTTTTCTACGAGCCGCGTTCGACCCTGCTCGCGGACTGCCGGAGCGAAAGTCTGCCGGATGTGCCGACAGACTTCGGGCCGTGCATCGCCGGCCCGCAAGAGGTCCGACTTGTTGTCGTTGCCATATTTCCAAGTCAGCCGGGGCTCTTCGAGTTGGGCCAACTGGGGATGGCACTTCAGCAAATTCCCGAGCAACGTGGTCCCCGAGCGCGGGGACCCGATGACGACAATCGGGCGGTCCAAGGCTTGTTGTAACTCACTTTCTAGCATGAGTTTCAGGATACCAGCCCAACCAGACCCCAGCCAGTGAACACCCCCTCCAGAGCAGCCCAAGCAAACCAAACTCCGCCCGGTTGGGTGGATATTGCCGGTTGTGCCGTGGCGTTGTCGTGGTTTGATTGAGTTGTGGATTGATTGAACCACAACGGCACGACGACACGACGAAGAACGTAGGGTGGGTAAGACAGAGCCAACGTCGGCAGAAATTGATCGTGACGACCTTTGGACAATATCGCCAAATTGAGGGTCTTACCCCAATACCGTTTAATGAAGCGTAAAGTGCAGCCTCCTGCTAGTTTACGTGGTGTGAAACTCGTAACGCTAGCAAGGAGGCTGCAAAGATGCGACAAGGACGTTTTTCGTTTTTACCGGCGGGAGAATCGCCACGTTTTTTGGATCGTTTGGCTGGTCTGGAGCAGGTTATCACGCCGGATGTGGTACGGCAATGTCTATGTGAGACGGGCCGTGACGGCCAAAGAAATTGCGAACTGAATCATGAAGTCATGATGTGGATTGTGCTGGCCATGGGCATGTTCACCGAAGTCCCGATTCGACAAGTGTTCAAGTGCTCTCGGTTTAGCCGGACCGGTGAAGCAACGCCGTCCCGTTTCGCGTTATGTCACGGGCGGAAGCGTCTGGGGATTGCCCCTGTGCGACGCCTTCACCATCATGTGGTGCGCCCCGTGGCGCAATCTTGCTCGCGCGGGGCATTCTATCACGGCTATCGCTTGATGGGCATCGATAGTACGGTCTATGATTTGTCGGATACCGAAGCGAACGAAGCGGCTTTCGGACGACCTTCCGGCGGCCATCGTGGTCCAGGTGCCTTCCCTCAATTGCGAAAAGTGAGTCTGGTAGAACTGGGTACGCATGTGGAAACGGCTTTCGTTCTCAAGCCCTGTCGGCGTAACGAAACGGTAGCCGTGCCAGCGCTCCTGAAGCGTTTACCGGCGGACGCTTTGTTGCTTACCGACCGCGGGTTTTTCAGCTATTCTCTGTGGAAAAACAGCCTTTCTCGTGGTATTCAACTCTTGGGTCGTGTGCCACAGAACTCGATTCTCGCACCGCTTGAAACTTTTTCCGACGGCTCCTTTTTGGCGAAAATCTATCCTTCTTGGCAAGCTCGTCGGCATGATCAGCAGGGCATCGTTGTGCGGGCGATTCGTTACACGCTGGACGAGCCCCAGCGAACCGGGCATGGCGAAAAGCACGTTTTGATCACCAGCTTCCTCGATGCCGACTCCCACCCGGCTGAGGAATTGATCCTGTTGTACCACCAGCGTTGGGAACATGAATCGGTTTTTGACGAACAAAAGACCCATCACGATCCACAGCGTGCCCATAAACCAGCACAACTGCGCAGCCAAACTCCTGCAGGAGTCGTCCAAGAAATGTACGCCATGTCGCTGGGGCATTTCGTGGTGCGAAGTTTGATGCACCAAGCGGCACGAACGGAGGATGTCGACCCCGACCGACTTTCCTTTACCGGCTGCTTTCAGATCCTGCGGTGCCGTTTACCTGAATGTGACGGCAGCACCGTCGCTACCCTTCGGACTTGGTACGAAGCCTTGTTGTGGGAGATGAGCAACGAACGTTGCGATCCAAAACGAAACCGTATCAACCCGCGTGTCATCAAACGAAAGATGTCAAACTGGCCGAAGAAGCGACCACAACACCGACGACCACCGCAACCGACAAAAACCTTTAGGCAGTCAATAGTTACGCTTCATTAAACGGTATTGGGGCTAGGTCACCTAAGCAAAGGAAACTATGCCGCCTGTTTTGGTGGTAACACCATGCTCAATGCAGTCCCGCAGGAGTCGACCAATCCAGTCAACGTGCAGCCACAATACTCGGGAATGTTCAGTCTGATGCGGATCCAGAAATACCCAGTCGGTGCACGACTAGGGAAAGGTTATTCATCTGCCCAGATCCCAGACGGCCTCTCGAACACAGTCATGCTTAGCGAAATACTCACTTGGGATGATGTCAACGATACGGGTGGCTCGATCGACGAAAGTGTCCCCGCGGGCAACGACGATTGGCGTGGGGTATGGATGATACCGAGTGTGGGCGCGAGTGCGTTCACTGGCAAATTTCCTCCCAATGCGAAGGGGACAGGACCCGACTTCCGGGGCACGGGAAACATTGATCGTTCGGATCTCATTCCGGCCTGTGGTACGGGAATCGAGAACAGTTCTTCCTTCGGGGAGCTTCCCTGCAAGGAAGAACGAGAATCAGCCAACATTTGGGCCTCTGCTCGCAGTCGGCACAATGGGGGTGTCAATGCCGCCATGGGGGATAGCTCGGTCCGGTTTGTGGACAACGAAGTCAACGGCATGGTGTGGCATGCGATGTGTACCCGAGACGGGGGAGAATCGACAGATTCCTCCGCCGGTCTTTAGTCCTACTACGCTGTGTTGAACAGGGAAGGATAGAAGAAAACCACGGAATTTCACGGATAAAACGCGGATGATTGGAAGTGCTGCGTTTGGTGGTAGCAAACATGGCAGTCGCCGCAATGAAAAGCCCGAAATCCTCTTGATTATCAGTGTTCAGTCCGTGTTTCATCCGTGGCTAAATTCATTCGACATAGCGCTGTAGTACTAGGTCTCGCAATTTTTTTGTACCAGCCGTGTGGTGCATGGAGTTCTGCTATTTGAGTGGTCCCCGTACGGTGCTCCACAAGAAAAGATTCACACAATATTCATTTCCATCTTCGATCATTCTTCACGTTGTTTGCTTACAACCATCGCAGAGGCCTCTTCGTGCTGGACTCTAACGTATTCAAACTGAATTACTCACTCATACATATTTCGCAACTTAACTGAAGGAACGCAATTATGCCGCGCAACTTTGTGTCGTCGCTGTTTGGTAAAAACCGAAAGAACAAGTCCGCTAAGAATTACAAGCGTTTTGCTAAAAAGGCTCGTTCGGGCTATTCGTTTGAAGCTTTGGAAGATCGACGCCTCATGGCGGTGGCCGTGTTTCAACAGGGTGCCGGTGGTTATGGAAGTCAAGAAGATACGGTGATTTTCTCGCAAGATCGCAATACCAACTTCGGGACCGAAGGAAATATTAGCGCCGACCAGCAGGATTTCAACAATGTTCGGCAAGGTCTGCTCAAGTTCGGCAATCTCTTCGGCACTGGGCCAGGACAGATTCCTATTGGCGCAACTATCAACTCGGCGACTCTCGACGTTTTCGTTCAAGACAGTTCGAATGCGGCAATGCAGATGAGCCTCTACCGTATGCAGACCGATTGGAGCGAATCAAGCGCTACCTGGAATAGTTTTGGGGCAATTGGTGGTGTGCAAGCTTCCGAAGGGGAAGCTTCCAATCTTCCCCCCGATGCCGTTTTGTTAGAGCCTAGAACTGATGCGTTGAGTCCCTCAACTGCTGGAAAGTTCGACGTTACTAAGTCACTCGAATATTGGGCTGCTGGAGCCAGCAACTTTGGTTGGTTGGTTGAGACAGCTGCCACGAATGGTTGGGATTTCCGCACGAAAGAATCCGACTTAGCCAGTCGGCCGGTGTTGACCATTACTTATGACGCGCCTGCCGCGGCTGCCAATTTCCAGATTTTGAATACTTCGATTTCCGAAGCCGAAGGAAACTCGGGAACCCGGATCGCGAAGGTCGAAGTTGCTCGCTTGGGCAACATTGCCGCTCCGACAAGCATCAACTACACGGTAACAGCGGGCGGTTCTAATCCCGCTCAAGCGGGTGATTTTGTCGCGGTTGCCGTCCCTCAGGCGCTCAGTTTCGGTGCCAATCAAGGAATCGCCACGATCGACGTGGTGATCAACGGCGATGTTGATCTCGAAGGGTTGGAGACCGTTCTAGTAACGTTGTCTGGCGGGACCACCGTAGCCGGACGCGGTCAAGCGACAGTCACGATTGCCGATGATGACATCCTCATTAATGAAGTGCTCGCCAATGTGAGCAACAATGATGACGAAACCGACCGAGAATATATCGAACTCATCGGAACGCCGGGTGCTAATCTCTCAAATTACTACTTTGTAGTCTTCGAGGGAGAGGAAGAAGAAAACGGGGGAACCGGTAGTGGCCGTGCTGATTTCGTGATTAACTTGGGCTCCTATACCTTCGGAGCGAATGGACTGTTGGTCTTCGTACCTGGAGACGCAAATGTCGCTGGTCGGACTTGGGAGTACGATTCGATTGCCGATCAAACGTCCAACATTGTTGAACTCACCTCCCTCATGGTCCCTGGTGGTGTTCTGGAAGACAATTCGCAGACTTATGCCTTGATTTATAGTCCTGGCGGTGCAATCGCCCAAGGCACGGATTATGACATCGTCGGGGCCTACGAAAATGGGACTGAAACTGCTCTCGGTACGGGAGTGGGAATCCTCGATCAGCTCCCGGTAGGGGCCCAGTGGATCGATAGTGTCGGCATCGTCGAAGGTGGCGGTGGCGACCGGGATCGGGTTGCGACTCCTTCCAGCTTGGGCCACCCAGGCGTCCACGTCCATCAGCCTGCTCCCTTCATTGGTGGTGGAAATGTGGCTTCGGATGCCGTCTCTCGTCGCATTGGCCAAACTTTGCCGAACTCGATTGGAGCTTGGTATAACGGCGATATTTCTAACGGTAACCCTGCCAACGCCCCGATTCGATATCTCGAAGATACCTTGGGCTTCATTAGCGTGGTCTCACCTGACGGTTCCGTTCTGACGCCTGGCTCGCGGAATATCCTGCGGACGGTTTATTTCCGGCTTACGGATCAGGCCAAGGAAGTCGCCGAGGCCGATGGCAGCGTGACCATCCGCATCGAGCGGACCGGTGATGTAGCCAACGAGTCGCTGACGGTCACCTATTCGACTTTCGATTTTGGAAGTGCCGACGAGGGTACGGACTATACCGGAGAAACCGACACGGTCACTTTCAATCCGGGTGAATCCTTTAAGGACATCACCATTGATATCAATGGTGCCGATGGGCTTGCGGAAGGATTCGAGCGGTTCCGCGTGCTCCTCTCCAATGCCTCTGCTGGGTATTTGGTAACCAATGGCACTCCGACGAGCTCTGGAAACCCCAACGGTGAAGCCACAATCACTATCAAGGATGCCAATGTCTCGGTGAAGACTTTCCAAAATGGGGTCAACGGATATACCGGGACAATCGACGCTTACCTTGATGGCGAATTGACGGCCGACCTCTTCGGTCAGGAGCAAGTGGTACGTGTTGATCACGTCAAGGGAGCCACGGTGGTCCGTCCCCAGCAGGCACTTTTGAAATTCGATCAGTTGTTCGGCAATGCCCTCAGCCAAGTCCCTGTGGGGTCAAAGATATTTGATGCCTTCTTGACTCTCAATGTCACGAATGGGGCCTCTGGGGCCGACATTGAATTGTTCCGCATGTTGCAGGTGTGGGATGAAAACACGGCCTCTTGGGATTCTCCCCAAGGAGCAGCGGGGATCGTTGTCGACAATGGGGTAACGCCCGATGGGTTTGAAGCCAGTTCCCAGGCCGACGCAATCGTCACGGAGCCCGGCAAGACGGGTAAAGTTCAAATCCCGCTCAATGTCGAGACAATTCAGAGTTGGGCCAATGATTCCTTGGTAAATGAAGGCTGGTCCATTATTTCCACAAGCTCGGCCTTGTGGAGCTTTAATAGCTCTGAAGCGTTTCTGGCTGGAACCTTCAAGCCGGAACTGACCGTTCTGTATACCGATCCGGTTGCTCTTGATGTTGGCACGTTTGGATTCTCCGTGGATGACTATACGGTGAACGAAAACGGGGGCAGCGCCACTATCACAGTCAACCGGGTCGGTGGCTCGAACGGTTCCGCGACGGTCAACTGGGGTGTAACTCCCGGTACTGGCACACTCGCGGCTATTACCGGATCGTCTTCGGGTTCAATCGTGTTTGGCAACGGTGAATGGAAGAAGACCTTCAACGTCGGCATCAACGATGATGCAGCCCTGGAGCGCGACGAGACCTTGAATTTGACCCTCTCGGGGGTTGGACTCACTTTCGACAAGAGTGCTGCCACCTTAGAGATTCGCGATAACGATTTCCTCACCGCCGGTGGCAGTTTGCGGCTCAACGAAATCTTCATGAATTCCCCTGGCAACGATCCCCCCCACGAATTCGTGGAACTAGCGGGCCAAGCTGGAATGGGCATGGGGTCGTTGTACTATGTCGCAATTGAAGGTTTGGTCGGACCACGCGAAGGGACTTTTGACAAAATAGTCGACCTAGGAGCCTACACGAATGGTTCCAATGGACTATCTCTGTTGACACCCCAGGAGCCGGGCTTTGCCTATAACGTGAATCCTGCCACGACGCAGATTCAAGATCTCGGCACCGTGGCTGTCGAGAATGTGAACACCAATAACGATTCCGTGTCGATCATGGTGTTGTTTAGCCCAACGCGGGATTTGAGCTCATTTGCTTTCGACTATGATTGGGACAACGACGGTACACTCGATTTGCCGGCGGATGTGCAAATCGTGGATTCCATCGGCATCCGGACCTTGGGTCAGAACGATTTAATCTACGGTCCCGCCTCGAACGAGCTCAGCTTTACGGCAGCAGAAGTGGACTCGATTAGTCGCAAGCGGTCTGACTCCGATCTCAACGATGGCGGTGCCTGGTTCGGTGGAAATTTAACCTCTGCTGGTGACGACTACTTGCTTTACGAGGCAGGTTCCGTGGCACTGCCACTTACTGGTGCGTCGATGAGCCCCGGGGATCTCAATGCAGGAACCGCTATTGAAAGTCCGCTGGTTTCTTTGACTTCCATTACGCCCAATCCCAATGGCACCATTACAGTTACTTTTAACGGAAACATCAGCCAGGTTTTGGCCGGTGACGGAGGCGCGGCTGCGGCTACCGGGAGTGGTTTTACCATTACCGATACGAATGGCATTGTGATCCCAGTGATTGATTCTCGACCGGTTGTTTCGGGAATCGGTACGAGCACGCTGTCCCTCTCCTTTACTGGTTCGGGTGTGAGTGGCGGCCTCTTGCCAGCGGGCAACTACCAGTTGAACATTGTCGGCAATGGATTTGTTGCAAATAGCCGTGCTGTCGATGTGTCCAACAATGGCACTCAGGTCGGCGGTTTCCGGGAATTCGAGTTCAACGTGGCCGCCGCGGCCTCGGCAGACTATGACAATGACGGCGATGTCGATGGCCGTGACTTCCTGGCTTGGCAACGAGGGTTTGGCAAGCCCGCCCCCACGGCTGTCAAAGCTGACGGCGATGCCGACAATGACACCGATGTGGACGGAGCAGACTTAGTGGTTTGGCAGGCACAATACGGCACCACGCCGCCACTGGTTGCCAGCAGCACTATCGACGAAGGTGTTGAAGTAGTCGCGGCTGCTACTACGGAAGCCCTTGCGTTCGCTGAGGGGACTTGGTTTGCATTGCCGGGAGCTTCGGTGGGACCTGCAGTGACGACCCTGCTCGCGGCAGATGAGCCGGTCAGCGAAGTTTCCTACTCGGAAGGTGCCCTGGCAGATGCATTCTTTGCACTCTCAGACTCCGACACCATCGAGTTCCTGGATTCCTCTGAAGACCTCTACTCATTCTCAGATGACGAAGGGGCCGAATCCGCCTTCGACGAAGTGTTTGCGGAAATTGGGTCACTTGCATTAGCGATCTGAAGTGAGTGTTCCTGACATTCTCGGGCCGTGCTTTCCTCGTAGAGCCGAGGGGAGCACGGCACCTCAAGACTCGAACGCGTGGGAGCAGACATAGAGTTAAAGAAGAACACGTTAAGAATCAATCAATATTGAGTTAACGTACTTTTAGTTTGAGAGCCACCACTTAGGATGGCGTTGTTTTTTCTGATGTCTCATTTTGAATATTCATCCAACGAAGGGAGATGGTCTAATGAAGTGGAATATGTTTCGAGTAATGTACTGTGTATTCGCCCTAGGGGCCTCGTCGAGTGTCGCGCAGGCAGCATCCATTGCGTTTATCGGATTCAATGCCGATGCCACTGACGGCTATTCGATAGCCACGTTTGAAGACATTCCCACAGGCACTGAGATTCTATTCACAGACGATGAATGGAATGGCGCTGGTTTTGTTGATACCAATGAAGCCGACTGGAAGTGGACTGCTACTTCGCTTGTTCCTGCTGGAGCAGTGATCAATTTCACCGACTTGTCGAATTTCTACTCTGCTGCAACTCCCGCGACCGTTTCTTTGGGAACATTTACTCCGATTGTTGTGGGGGGAACAAACCCAGGTTTTTCTAATTCGGCCGAAGTCATTTATGCTTACACCGGTTCGCGAGCCACCCCCACCTTTCTGGCCGCAATTTCCAGTGACACGGCCTTAAATACGAACTTTGTCGGCCTCAGTGGGGCTCATGCCATTCAGCTGTCCTCCAGTTCCGATGGAGCCAAGTACGCTGGGCCTCGCATGGTACTGGCTCCTCAGTTCAACAGCAGCTTGTTCCTGCCACTGGTTGCCAATGTCGCTTCGAATTGGACCGATGTAGGTGGGGGCGCTGGCAACAACAATTTTGACCTAACCCCGTTCACGGTTCCTGAACCAGCCTCGTGGGCTCTCCTGGGGCTTTCGGCAATGGCTTTTGGAGGACGACGTCGGTTGATTCAGACAGTCGCCTAAGCAGGAAAACCTGGAGTTAATCGGACCGAGCATCACGAAATCCGCTATGAACCTAACACCCTGAGAAGTCCTTCTCAGGGTGTTAGCGTTTGTGCTCCAGTGGCTTAATCGACCGTGGAGATCGGCAGCAGGCCGCCTGGCAATGTCGCCACGAACGCCCGGATTTCGTCCCGTACGCGACGATACGGGGCCAGGGCTGCTTCTTCCGTTTGGGCCTCTCGGGCCAAGCGTGGTGGGTCGTCAAAGGCATGGTGCATGACTTGGGCCTTGCCTGAAAAGACCGGGCACGATTCGGCAGCGTTGTCGCACACGGTGATTACATAGTCGAAATCGAGGGAATCGAGTTCGCTCACATGCTGGGACTTATGCCCCGAGATATCGATCCCCGCTTCTGCCATCACCTGCACGGCCCGAGGATTGAGCCCGTGGGTTTCTATTCCAGCCGAATAGGCCTCGATGCTATCGCTCTTGAGCGCACGGACCCAACCTTCGGCCATTTGACTCCGACAGGAGTTGCCCGTGCAGAGAAAAAGAACTTTTTGTTTCATGACTTTCAGAATAGGGTTTGTTGCGCTGGTTGGCGGAAAAAAATGGCTGCGAATTGAATTTGCGGCTTACCCCTGGCAGTTTAGTGCGTTGTCAAAGCCAAGAAATCTGGTCACAGGCAGAGTAACACGAGTCTCCGACTCGTGAATTCACGACTCGGAAATGCCTGTAACTCGGAACGCGATCCTGGATTCTAGTGGTTTGCAAGGCAATATTTTGGGTGCCATGCTCGCGCTGGTACTCCGACGGGGCATGTGAATAGTTGAGAAAACATGGCCACGGCGGAGTACCGCCGTGGCCATGGCACCCTCATTTTTCAGTTTAACAAAGCACTAGCTCCGAAAGAATCGTTTCCCCCGATTCTTCGCCCCGGACTAGTAGTCTGTCGCTGTTCTGTAATTAGGGGATAGCATAACGCTTTCTGATTTTTCACAGGAGGCGAGAAAATGGGGGCTGTAAAGATTTTTGTGTCAATAGTTTGTAGGTGATGCAAAGAACTCGCTAATTTTGGTGCTAGCTGATGCTAGCGACACAGAATTCCTTACAGCCCCCCGACGATGCCAGGATCAAGCTCAAACGACTTTATCCCGTACTATCGCCCGTCAACTAAATCAAGACAGACCACTAGTCCTTAAACAAGCGAACTCATCGCGATAATTTTGCCATTCTGTTCAGAAACTCGAAAACCCTCGGCGTTTTGATGCGTTTATGGGGTATGGACAACGCCCCATTCACGCCGCCCGGAGGGTTTTCGAGTGAACGCTAAGATACGAGAGCAACTCGCACACGGCAAGCGCCGCATCGAACTTCGTTTGAACAAGAACGACAACACCGGCGCCGAACGGCCGATGTTGACGGCCGCGAACATCGACTATGAGATCGCCGACCGCACGCGGGCCGTCGCGGCCGGCGGCCTCGGAGCGCTGCATCTGGTGGTGCAGAAGTTGGGACTGGCCGCGGCGATCGACGACCGCTTGCACTTGCTGAAGCTCCACTTGCCGTACCACGAGTCGGATCACGTGCTGAACATCGCCTACAACCTGCTGGCCGGCGGGGCGTGCCTCGAACATCTCGAACTGCGCCGCACCGACGAGGTTTACCTCGATGCGCTCGGCGCGCGGCGGATTCCCGATCCGACCACGGCCGGCGACTTCTGCCGGCGGTTCGCCCCGTCCGACGTCGACCTCTTGCAAGAAGTGTTCAACGAGACGCGCATCAAAGTCTGGCGGCAGCAGCCGAAAGCTTTCTTCGACGAAGCCGTGATCGAGGCCGACGGCACGCTGGTCGAGACGACGGGCGAGTGCAAGCAGGGGATGGATATTAACCACAAAGGCCAATGGGGCTACCACCCGCTGCTGGTCTCGCTGGCCAATACGGGCGAGCCGCTGTACGTGGTCAACCGCAGCGGCAATCGTCCCAGCCACGAAGGGGCGGCGGAGTATTTTGACAAGGCGATCGCGGTCTGCCGTCAGGCCGGGTTTCGGAAGCTGCGGCTCCGCGGGGACACCGACTTCTCCCAGACGGCGCACCTCGACCGCTGGGACGAGCAGGGGGACGTGCGGTTCGTGTTCGGGATCGACGCCCTGCCGAACTTGTACGAACGGGCCGAGAATCTCCCGAAAACCGCGTGGCGGGAGCTTCGTCGTCCGGCCAAGTACGCCGTGAAAACCGCGCCCCGCGCCCGGCCGGAGAACGTCAAAGAGCAGGTCGTCCAAGCGCGCGAGTTCAAGAACATCCGCTTGGTGCAGGAGCACGTGGCCGAGTTCGCGTACTCGCCGACGTTGTGCCGGAAGACGTATCGCGTGATCGTGGTGTGGAAAGACCTCGAAACGACCCAAGGTCAGCAGAAGCTGTTCGACGATTCGCGGTGCTTCTTTTACATCACCAACGACTGGGACTCGTCGGCCGAGGAGATCGTCTTCGACGCCAACGACCGCTGCAATCAGGAGAATCTCATTCAGCAGCACAAGGGGGGCGTTCGTTCGTTGACGGCGCCGCTCGACGACTTGGCGAGCAACGGGGCGTACATGGCGATGGCCGGCTTGGCGTGGAGCCTCAAGGCCTGGGCGGCGCTCTTGTTGCCCGAGACGGGCCGCTGGCAAGAACGCCGCGCCGCGGAGAAACGCCAACTGCTGCGGATGGACTTCGCGACGTTCCGCAGCGCCGTGATCCAGATGCCGGCCCAGATCGTTCGCGGCGGGCGGCGGATCGTCTATCGCCTGCTGTCGTGGAACCGCTGGCAGGCGCCGTTCTTTCGCCTGCTCGATCAGTTGCGGCTGCCGCTGCGTTGTTAGCGAGCCGCCCCCCGAAGCCGGAGTCCGGATGCTCCGGTCCGCCGCCACGCCCAGCCCCGAAAGCTCGCCCGTTATGCCCGACGAACAATTCGCCCCGACGCTCCGACCCAAGCGGTCGCCGCGCTCAGCGTGCGCTGCAACAATCAACGCCAAACCCAACCACAAACGCCAAGCGAGTTCGCTTGTTTAAGGGCTAGTGGTCTGTCGCTGTTCTGTAGTTAGGGGATAGCATAACGCTTTCTGATGTT
>CALMBE010000520.1 GCA_937860165.1 uncultured Planctomycetaceae bacterium | reverse complement strand
AATTTTAGACTTCCAGTTTAGGCAATTTAACTGGGGTTTGTGAAGAACGTGTTAAGAACCCTTAACATTCTGGCGTGGCTGCAAAAAAACATTTCAGAGGTAGTTTCTCGTGATTTACACGGGATTTTCGGCCTCGGAAGTGTGATCTCGAACTGGTGCCAACGGCAGCCAGACGGCGAAAACACTCCCTTTGCCGGGGATGCTCGAGACTGTCACCCGGCCCTCCATGGCCTGGCAGAGATGTTTGACAATGGCTAGCCCGAGTCCCGTTCCACCCAATTCCCGAGAGCGGGCCTTGTCGACGCGATAAAATCTTTCAAACAACCGGGCGTGATGTTCGGCGGCGATGCCGATGCCGGTGTCGGCCACTTCGATGACAGCCTCGTTGCCTTCTACGCGACAGCGAACTTCGATAGCGCCTCCCGAGGGAGTGTACTTGAGAGCGTTGTCGATGAGGTTACCAAGAATTTGAATCAAGCTCTCTTCATCGGCACGAACGCGCATCGCAGGATCGATACTGCGGTGCGTCAATTTAATTTCTGCCGACTTGGCACGTTCTTGATGGTTGACCATACACGCTTGGACAACGCTTGCTAATTCTAAATCGGCGAATTCGAGCGTAACGTTTCCAGAATCCATGCGCGCAATGCTCAAGAGATCGAGGATCAATTCATGGAGTCTGGTAGCCTGCTCATCAATCCGCGTAAGAAAATGGCGCGCGGTTTTAGAATCATCGACCGCCCCGTTGAGCAGGGTTTCGGTATAAGCCTTGATCGAGCTGAGTGGAGTTTTGAGTTCATGGGACACATTGGCCACAAACTGTTGGCGTAATCCTTCCAAGCGTTTGAGATCGGTGACATCGTGCAACACCAGCACGACCCCCGGCGAAGGGGCCCCAGCCAGGGGAGTCGCCTGCACTTCGAGGGTGAGCACATGTGTTCTCGATTGCCAACTGATTTCGCCCCGTACGGACTGACCTGTCTCTTGGGCTTGGCGGACGATATCGCGTAGTTCATGGCTCCGAACGACTTCCAAGAGCAACTGGCCCTCGACCTGTGGCACGGAAAAGTTGAGCCGACTTCCGGCGGCTGTGTTGGCGAACATCACGCGCAGGCGATTGTCGACCGCGATCACTCCTTCGACCATTCCCTCCAGGACGGTGGATTGCCTTTGGACACTTTCGCGGAGCTCGTTTTCTCGAAAGCCTAATTGCTTGCTCATCCGCTCGAGCGATTGGGCAAGCAAACCTAATTCGTCGTTGGAATGGACACGGATGCGTTGGGAATAACGTCCCGCGGCGAATTCTTCCGCGGCAGTTGTCAGAATGTTGATGGGGCTGATGAGCCGTTTGGTAACTAGAAAGGCCGTCGTCAAGGCAACCAACGAAAGAATGATCCCGACTGTCCAAATTTGTTTGCGGATCTCGGCTAGTTCCGAATTGAGATGCGAAGCCAGGATTGCCGTGCGAACGAATCCTACAGTCTTGTCGGATTCTTTGATTGCCAGAGCACAGTAAAAGTATTCATCGCCAAAAGTGGGGCTGCGGCGGTGCGTAAAGCCTTGTCCGTCGCGGGCAGCCTTGATGAATTCAGGTCGGCTTTTGTGGTTGTCCATCGCCAGTACTGGTGCCAGGGTGGTTTGACGTGAATCCGCCAAGACACGCCCCTCCGCGGTCACGCAAGTGATCCGCATGGCCAGCTTTTCCCCCAACTCGGCGACCTCTGTCTGAAATGATGCCGTGGGCTCTGGCGGGATGCGAGGCACCAGGTGATCGCGCAGCGTGATCGCGGCATCGCTCAAGCGTCGGTTGGCTTGCTGGATGAACTGGTCTTTTTGCCAATGCGAGAGGATCGCCGTCGCCGCAAGTATGCCAAGCGAAACCAATCCCGCCGAAGTGATAAGAATTCTCCAGAACAGTCGAGAGGTCCGCATAGCAGGCTGGGAGTGGTCAGTTGTCAGTTGTCAGTGGTCAGTGGTCAGTGGTGAATAGTTTCTACGGTCTTACTGGTTACTTTTTTGTGTGGCTTGAAAAAGAAAAAAATGTGGGGCCCCACGGGGGCAACTGGGCAGCGCCTGGTAGTGTCGTGCAAATTCCGCGAGTGTTGCTTAATCGCCCTCCGGAGAGGAACCTCCACTTTCCTTTTGCCCAAGGAACTTGGCGGCGTTGCGCAACGGCGATCAATGCTAACCCAACAAACTCTGCCACTACGGGTTGAACCAAACTCTGCCGAACTTCTCTGCTCGAGGGACGATATTCACCGTATCGGAGGATAATGTTCAGATGCAGTAGCTGGGTCGTTCGGAACAGGTGTTGCCTAGAACGGGGTCGATCCTAGCAAAAGCGCGCGGCCAAATCTAGAAAAAAATGTCGAGAGCCCGGCGATTCGTTGAATCGCGGCTACTCACTTACTCACTTACTCACTTACTCACTTACTCACTTACTCACTTACTCACTTACTCAC
>CALMBE010000519.1 GCA_937860165.1 uncultured Planctomycetaceae bacterium | reverse complement strand
CCGATCGGTCGGACACCCCGCTCGAATCCGGTGACCTACGTGAAAGCCTTCGATCCGATTCGGACACTCTTTGCCGAGACGACCGAGGCGCAGGCCCGAGGTTTCAAGCCGAGCCACTTTAGTTTCAATGTCGAGGGGGGCCGCTGCGAGGCCTGCCGAGGAGACGGGTTGCTGCAGATCGACATGCGGTTGATGGCCGACGTTTACATGAAGTGTCCCGAGTGTCATGGACAGCGATTTCGGAGTGAAGTGCTGGAGGTGAAGTTTCGCGGATTCAACATCGCCGAGGTGCTGGGTCTGTCGGTCCGCGAGGCATTTACGTTCTTCCGAGGGAATCGCAAAATTCTCACACGGCTCAAATGTTTGATGGATGTGGGATTGGATTATCTGCGGCTGGGTCAACCCGCCAACACTTTATCGGGGGGCGAGGCACAGCGTCTCAAGCTAGCCACTTACGTCACCGGCGAGCGGCGGGGGCGGACTTTGTTTGTGCTCGACGAACCGACGACCGGTCTGCATTTTTCGGATGTGCTACAACTCTTGGATTGCATCGAATCGCTGGTGGACATGGGGCACTCGCTGGTGGTGGTGGATCACAATCTGTTGTTCCTACAGGCCGCCGATTGGATCATCGACCTGGGACCTGGCCCAGCGGAGGAAGGGGGGGCCGTAGTTGCCGTGGGGACCCCCGAACAAATCCGCGAGAATCCGGCGTCGATTACCGGCAAGTTTTTGGTATCTCAATTGAAATCGGCTGGGTTGTCATGAATACGGACTTTACCTTTCAGTCTTTGCACAAGACGACCAATGATTGCGAATTGAGGCTCAGCCCGTGCGCAGAGACAGGGGGCAGACCCGATATAAAAGGGGTCGGAACTGTTTTTGAAACAAATAGTTCTGACCCCTTTTCGACCGACTCCTTGTCGTTGCGGGGAATCATCCATGGGCCGTACTGCGACTTCTCCACCACGTTGACGGCGGATTTTCCGTGGGTGCCGAGTCGCTCTGAAGGAGTGTCCGCCACTGCGCTCGAAGCGACAATTCTCGAACCCTGTTACTGGACCCCTTGGTTGCCAATGGAATATGAATTCCGCATGGTTGTGCAAATGGAGGGAGGCCAAGAGCACGCGCTCACTCTCAGGACCGGCGTAAAACGGTTTTATGCAGAGCGCAGTAATTTGACTCTGGAACTTAAGCGTACCGTGTTGCGGGGAACGCGAATGGGGTTGCCGGCTGAAAACGATTTTCAGGCGGCCCGAGAACACGAAACAGCTTTGCTAGTGAGTTGTCCCGAACTCAAAACCTGTGAGCGGGCCAGTCGCTGGGGGGTGCCGTTGGTGGTAGATTTAAGGGAATCCCCACGACCCTGGGAAGAAATGTGTCGCGCCTTAGATTGGTATCCCGCGGTGATGGTAGTGTTGGCTAGTGCCGAGCAATTGGCGGGATCACAGGGCGCGAGGCCGCGTAACAGCTTGTTGGGTATGGTCTGCAATGCGACCGATTCGTGGGACTCGATTTCGCTATTGCCGTTTGATTTGCTGGCGGTCGAACTGCAACCGTCGGAATCACCGCCGAGTTGGTCCGCGACTTGCGGCAAGCCGGTGTTGGCAATCCGGCTTGGCTCGGGGCAAAACATCGCCCAGGCGCGGCGAGATTGTGACCGACTGCAAGCCGAGCTGGCCCCGGCGTTCGATTTGGCAGGTTATTTTGTGTGAAAGAGGTGTCAGTGGTCCGTTGTCCGTTGTCAGTGGTCCGTATCTGCCTGACAACTGACGACTGACGACTAACCACTAACCACTAACAACGGACAACGGACATCTCCCCCATGCCCGACAACCTGGATCGCTATCGACGCCAAGTGCGGTTCGCGCCTTTCGGCGAAGCGGGCCAGAAAAAGCTTGCCGAGGCACGGGTGCTGGTCTGTGGATGCGGGGCCTTGGGGTCGGTCGTGGCGGATTTCTTAGTTCGCGCCGGGGTGGGTTTCGTGCGAATCGTGGATCGCGATTTCGTCGAACGCGATAATCTTCACCGCCAAGTCTTGTTCACCGAGGCCGATGCCCTTGCACAACTCCCCAAGGCAGTCGCCGCAGCGGCACGACTGGCGGCGGTGAATTCAGAAGTGCGAATTGAACCGGTGGTGGCGGACGTGAATTGGGGAAACCTCGAGCGACTCGCTGCGGATGTTGGACTCATTGTCGATGGCACCGACAATTTCGAGACGCGCTATTTGCTGAACGATTTCTCGGTTCATGCAGGTGTTCCCTGGATATTCGCGGGGTGAGTGGGTGCCGAGGGGCAGACGTTTGCGATTCGTCCCGGGGAGTCGGCGTGTTTAAGCTGTTTTCTCCCCGAACCGCCACCCGCCAGCAGCCAGGCGACCTGCGAGACCGCCGGCGTGTTGGCCCCGATCGTAGGCGTGATCGCTTCCTACCAGGCAATGGAGGCTCTCAAGTTTTGCAGCGGCAACATCGCGGCCGTCAATCCGCAACTGATGGTGTTCGACATGTGGCACAACCAAGTCCGTTCGATCCAGATGGCAGCGAGCCGACGCCCCGATTGCCCCACTTGTGGCGAACGGAAATTTCCCTGGCTCACTGGTGACCGGGGCAGTGCCGCGACTCGCCTCTGTGGACGAAACTCGGTCCAGATTTCGCCGACCGACTTTGAACCCGTTGACCTCGGGGTGCTAGCAGAGCGACTGAGCCAATTAGGCCCAGTAACTTTGAACTCCTTTCTGGTGCGAGTTGCCGTGGGAGAATTTCTGCTGACGGTATTTGCCGATGGCCGCACCATCGTCGGGGGCACCGACGATGTGGCCTTGGCCCGCACGGTGCATGCAAAATACATCGGTGCGTGACGTCAAGCTTCGCCATGCTTTACCAGTTTCGCGCTTCGAGGGTAGAGATCGAATTCTCTCGGGCACGAGATTCGAGGCGAGCGGGTGATTCGTCCGATGGTAGGGGTAGACCCGACAATTTCGACGCCCCGCTACCCGCAGGTAGTCCCGACAATCAGGGGAAGGTCGAGATCACTTTTTCGAGTCCGAGGATCCCGCGATTCCTTCCTCGCCGCGCTCGGACTCCAACTATTGGAAATACTTCTCAGCATGGCAACCGTTGATTCCTCTTCTACTGTCCAATTCAATTTCGCGTCGACCGAGACTGCTTCGAATCCAAGTGCCGTGGGCCGCATGGGCCCCTGGCAGTTGGTTCGGCTGCTCAGCGAGGGGGAATTATGCCGGGTCTACTCCGCACGCCCGGCGGATGCCCCCGCGAATCAACCGGCAAATTATGTGGTGAAGTCGTTGCGAAAGGAGTGGTGGCGAGATCCGCAAGCCATCGAGATGCAGCGTCGCGCGGTGCTGGTCGGCAGCAAACTTTCGCATCCCCACTTGTTGCCGGTGCTGTCGGCCAATGTGCAACAGGCACCCTTTTATTTTGTCACCCCGAAGATTGCAGGGAGTTCCCTGGCAGCGATTCTAGGACAAGGTAACCTGCTCCCCGTGGCAACCTGCCTCTGGATTACCAGGCAAGTGGCCGAGGCCCTGACGGCGCTGCACGAATCCGCCAAGTTGATTCATGCCGACGTGAAACCGAGCAATATCATGGTCTCAGCCGAGGGCCACGCGACCCTCATCGATTTGGGTTTCGCCCATTCCACGACCGAGGCGCTGCACTGGTCCGCACGCCCGGTAACGGGCACGCTCAATTACATCGCCCCCGAGGCAGTCACTTCATGTCTGGCAATTGGTCCCACGAGCGACCTGTATAGTCTGGGTGCGACGCTCTACGAAATGCTCACGGGGCAAGTTCCGTTTAGCGGGAAATCGCCGGACGAATTGGTGCGCAAACACCGCGAGTCGAAACCGACTTGCATCCGACAACTCGAGCCGCATGTGCCCCAATCGGTGGCTTCGCTCGTCCACCGTTTGCTGGCCAAGGATCCCCTGCGTCGTCCCGGTTCGGCAGCCGAAACAGCCGAAGAGTTACTGCGGTTGGAGATCGAGAGTTTCTCGTCCCACTGAGGAAATTGAGCTACGACGACACAGCGGCACGACGGTGACATGTGCTCGCGGCATTGCTAGCATGCCACTGGGGCGACTCGCTCTAGGCCCGAATTTCCCCAACGCCTAGAATCCCGGATGATGTGAAATCTGGTGTGGACCTGGGAGCGGGATCGAGCATGGCACGGCGACGAAAATCCACGGGGAATCGAGACGAGGAATCGACTTTCGAACGGCCCCCTCGGCGGAAGCGGCGATTGTTGCTGAAGCTGGGTCTGGTGTTGGCGGCGACCGCGGGAGCGGTGGCCGTGGCACCCACGATCATCGCCAACTCGCCCTTGCGCGAGATGTTGCTCAACTGGCAAGTGCCGACGCCAGGGTGGCAAATTCGTTGCGAACAAGCTTCGCTGAGTTGGTTCGGCGGCCAATCTCTGACAAATGTTGCGATAGTTTCTCCCGAGGGGAAACCGCTGCTGACCGTGGAATCACTTTCCGCCGAACGCTCGCTGCTTGGATTGGCTTGGCAATCGCAAAATATTGGCCAAGTGAAAATTGTGCGCCCCACGGCCTATGTGAACACTCGAGGCGAGGGAAGCAACGTCGAGGATTTTCTGGCAGGACTGAGGGCCGAGCCTCCGTTGCCCGGCGCGGGAACTGCAACTGCGGAGCCGCGTGAATTGCCGACAGTCGCATTGGAAATCGTGGAAGGTACGCTGCGAGTGTTCGATGAAGTCACCCAACTGCAATGGGCCATTGAACAAGCCAATCTCGCTGCCTCGGTGGGACCAACCATCTCCGCAGAGGGAACAGCCTTGGTGAGCTATGCCCCAGGGGACGACGGTGGCCGCATCAAGATTCGGCTGCAACCAAATCCCGCCGGTGAGCAACAACTCGACTTATTGGCCGAGGGTCTGTTGCTCGAGCCCTTGAGGCCGTGGTTGGCTCGGTATGTAGGAGATTGCCAATTAGCGGGGAGTACCGAGTGCGAAGGGCACGCTACCTGGAACAAAGTAGCAAACGGTCAACTGGCGATCAGCACCTGGGGCCATTCGACGACGAAGGGCTTGTTGCTCGCGGGTGAATTTTTGCGTGGCGATCAGTTGGCGTGCGAGCAACTGAATCTCCCCTGGAAATTGCGGGTCGCTGGGGGCCAAGCGGTTATCGAAGAATTGAAGGTCGATGCCGGTTGGGCAAAGCTCTTGGCCAGCGGGACCGTGAACTTTGCCGAACCCAAGGCACTCCCTGCGAGGCAACTACCGAAACGGGAATTGTCGCTGAGGGGCAATGTTTCGCTGGCCCGGTTGGCGGCGATGCTCCCCCACACGCTAAGTCTCCGCGAAGGGGTGCGGATCGACTCCGGGGAGGTGCAGTTCCATGCCCAGGCCGCTAAGGGCGAGAAAAATTTGGAATGGATCGCGGAAGCTTCGATCACCGATTTGGCAGGTGAGGAACGGGGTCGCGCGATTCGCTGGGATCAACCTGTAAGAGCCAACGCCCGCTGGGTGGCGACTGCCGACGGGCCTCGGCTCGATCAATTTTCGCTCCAGGCTCCATTTGCGCAGGCCGATTTTACGACTTCCGCGAATCGGATCGCGGGGGATATCGAGTGCGACCTGGGACTACTCACGCAAGAAGTAGGGCAATTCGTCGATCTGCACGACTTTGCCTTGCAGGGAACGGCCAGTGGAAAATTGGAAATCAACAACCAATCGGCAGGTGAATTTACGGCCGTGGCCGATCTGGCGCTTAGCGCACTGCTGCTCTCCCAACGCGAACAGCCGCTGTGGGAAGAAAATCAACTTACGATCAAATTACAAGCCGACGGCACCGCCGAACACAAGGTGCCGCGGACGCTTGCCAATGGTTCGCTGCACTTGCAAGGCTCGCGGGATACGCTGCATGTCGAGTTAGTGGAACCGGCTCCTTTGAACGGGACAGGTCCCTGGAAATTTTCGGCCCAAAGCACAGGATCGCTCGATGCCTGGGCGGGTCGTTTGCGGCCTTGGCTGGGTGAGGGCAAGTTGGACATCTCGGGCGACGCGGCCCTGGCAGCGCGATGCGCTGTCAATCCGGGGGGTATCGAGGTCGGCGAACTGAGCGGGAAGATCAAGCAATTGCATCTGTGGACCGAATCGCTGGCCATCGATGAACCGCAGGTGGAATTCTCAGGAGACTTGAGTTACAACGGTCCGAGTCGCAGCATTTCTTCGAGCAACCTTGAGACCCGCGGGAGCATTTTGGCCTTCAAGTCGCGGGACTTGCGATTCGAAATGCCCGAGGGGCAGATGCCGGTCGTCACCGGTCAGGTCGCTTTTCAAACCGATCTCAAGCGACTCGTGTCGTCAACCCGTTTCGTCCAATCGAGTACCACGCTCACTCCTCAGGGCGTGGCCCAAGGGCGACTCCGGTTTGCAACCAACGCCCAGCAGTTGTTGGCCGAGATCAGTCTCGATGCCGAGCAACTCCAACTGATAGATTCACCCCGAGTGGGCGGAACCTCTCGGGTTGAACCCAAAACCTTGTGGACCGAGCCGCGACTCCACGCCGAGGGAAAGGCAGTTTACACGAACGCCAGCGACAAGTTGGTGCTCGAAAACTTGAGAATCGATGGTCAGACCCTGCAATTGTCTGGCCAAGCAGATTGGGACCATCCCCGGTCGGGAGGTCCGATCGGAGTGAAAGGAACCCTGCAATATGAACCGGCGGCCTTGGCACAGTTGATCACCAACTACGCGGGCCCCGAGGTGAATGTGCAAGGGGACCGGGTCGTGCGATTTCAGGCGCTCGGTTCGCTCCCCACTGCGGGTTCAAACGCGGGACATTGGTCCCAATCCTGGCAAGCGACCGCCGATGCGGGGTGGACGGGTGCCAACGTGTTTGGCTTGCCGGTAAGCGCTGGCAAGCTGCAAGGCACACTCGCGCGTGGACGGATTGATTTCGCTCCGTTGGAATTATCCGTGGGGGAAGGTAAGTTCTCACTCACGCCCCGGGCAACGCTGGATCCCGCGCCCCAGCAAGTGTTGCTCCCCTCGGGACCGCTGCTGACGGGTGTTCAGATTTCGCCCGAGGTGAGCGAAAAGATGCTCAAGTACATCGCCCCCTTCCTGGCGGGGGCTACGCGGGTCGATGGGAAGTTTTCAATCGACTTGGCTGAAACGCAAATTCCGCTCGACACACCGAGCCGTGCCCGCACGGCGGGAAAGCTCTCCGTCCATCAGTTAACTGTACTTTCGGGCCCGTTGATCGCCGATCTGGTCGGCACGATCCAGCAACTCAAGCAACTCAAAGACGGCAAAGACCTGCTGCAATCGGCCATCGCCCCCAAGCAGTCGAAACTACTCTCGATGCAAGACCAACAGATCGAGTTTCAGGTCGTCGACGGCCGGGTGTATCACCGCAATCTGGAATTCGTGATCGACAAAGTTCCGGTGCGTTCGCAAGGTTCGGTGGGGTTCGATCAAAGTCTAGCGGTGGTGCTCGAGATTCCGATCCAAGATCGTTGGATCGAAAAGGAAGAATCTCTCAGTGGACTGGCGGGGCAAACAATTCAAGTGCCGATCTACGGCACGTTCGACAAGCCGCAGATCGACAATCGGGCCGTGGCCGACGCGACCCGGCAAATGATCCGGAGCACAGCCCGCGAGGCCTTGGGCAACGAAGTGAACCGGCAATTGGAGAAGTTGTTCAAGCCGAGGTAGGGGGGGGGGATATGGGAAATGGGGAAATGGGGAAATGTGGAAGTGGAAAGTGGAAATCCGTTTACGTCATTCCCGCGGAGGCGGGAATCTAGTCGCCGCCATGAATTACCCCCGTCGGGGTTGCATCATTCAGCGCAGATCGAAGACTCGAACAACAAAGTCGCTTGATGAGACCGTGGCGACAAAACATTGCCGATCACCGGGCCGCAACAGAAGACATACCATCTGAAAAACGGGGCGACGGCAACTCGACGCTCATCGCTTTGTTCATTAATTCGTTTGTGTCACAGGGCGCGGAATTTGCGATGAGAAACAAGAACTCTCTATTGGGCTCGTCTATATCTCGAATCCAATCATTTGTCCATTTCATAGCAGCCATTACATTGCGTTTGTAGTCGACCTCTACTAGTTCAACGATTTCCCCTGTCTTTGAAATGGAAGCATGCAAATCTTCAGCCGTGGCGCGTCCTCCTGAACTATAAGACAAGAGAATCCACTTGGCCGATGTTGATCGCAATAGAGCTTCAATCGCTTCAACTGCAATAAATCGGCCAGTAAGTGGATTCTTACGAAATTCCTCAAATACCGAGGTAGCCACCGTATCTGAAGTGTCTACCCTTCTCTGAGCCTTGCCAAACAGTAATGGTTTGTCGTTTAAGCAAACCGTCGTCCATACGTGATAATATGAAGCATAACGAACCCTTGAAGGCGGCATTTTCTCGTTACTTGAACCATATGGCGGGTCGTAGTACGCTAGGTCCGCTGAGGAACTCGCAATGTCAAATACGTTTGACTGGAAAACATTATGCTCTTTGTTCGAAACGACAATGTTAGGAACGTGCAGCACTAGGTCGTTAAATGAACGTGGAGACCATTCGCGCAAATACGAGACAAAGTGCCCCATAGTGCTGTCAACCTTGTCCATCGCGAGAATGAGACTGGTTATTGCTACGCACCGATCTACTTCTGGTAATTCTAAGCGATCAATTTCGTCCCGTATTGCATCGACCTTTCTAGTGTTATGAACCTGCCAAGGCTTTTTTAAGGACTCTCCCTTTGTCAATAAACTAGATGACTTAGGATCACCACCGTAATGTTCGGTGAACCAGCCATCCACTGGGGTCAAACCATTAAGATGTTCAATCATTTCTTTGAACGCACTCGGCGGACGTTCGCTCAATAAGTAGCAAGTACCAAATACCTTTGACCAGACATTGGTATCGTTCGCAGTTACGCCGTATCCGCTACGAGCAAATGCTTGCGAAACGCGAGTCGATCCAGCAAAACCATCTATGACAGTTTTAGCACCTGTTTTCGCAGCTAATTCCAAAATGGATTGCAGGAGCTTAAGCTTTGATCCGGCATACTTGATGCCTTCCGTAGACGGTGCGTCTGGTATAATATCGACGAACATACTCGGGGAGCGACTCATTACGGTAACCTCTCACTCAGCTTGACTCTGGCGATATCTTCCTTGATCTTTTCAAGTGCATTCGCGTGGCCAGCATTCGAAGTCACAAGCGCATGAGAGAAAAGCTGCACGAGTACCAAATTGTGAGAATAGTCAATCCAACCACTAGTAACGCTATCGAAGAAATTAAGAGCATTCTTAGTGTGTGTCCACAGTCCTCGCTGCAGCGCATTTGCAGAAGCGCCCCCGTAGCGTACCTCGCAGATATATCCCCCTGAAGCATCGAGAAATCGGTATACGGGATGGATGCGTCCATTTCCGGCAATTAGCTTCTGAATCTCG
>CALMBE010000518.1 GCA_937860165.1 uncultured Planctomycetaceae bacterium | reverse complement strand
GAACTCTGGTATATTCTTTAATTCAATGATGGGCAATGTATACGGTCATGTGTGGAGTAAGTATCGCCCGGTTATTCTGAAAATGATGATCGCTTCAGAGGGAGAACCTCAGGAATATAAATTCTCAAGCCACGAGTTTAAAAGTGCTAATCAAAAAGAGAAAGGAAGTTTCGCTTTTACCTTGCATGCATTCCAAGGAAAGGCTGTTAACAACATCAAGACTTCTGAAATAGCTCAAAGTTTAATGAGTGTATTGCAGCAATCTCGCAAGGCTACGGAGCTGATGGATAAAGAAACATATGAGTTTGTAATGGACAAGCAATTTATCCTGCATATTAAAAAGCAGATATCTGTTTTAACTCCTCAATAAATTCTATTCTTAGAACTGATAAATCAGGGCATTGATGTTCATGCCTGCACCCACGGAAGCGATAACCACATTATCGCCCGGATTAATTTCGTGATTCGGTAGTTTGCCCTTCAGTATTAAATCAAGCATCGTTGGAATTGTAGCAACAGAGCTGTTGCCTAGCCAGCCGATGGTCATTGGCATGATGTTCTCCGGAATGTTTTTTATGCCATAGAGTTGGAATAATCTTTCGAGTATCGCATTGTCCATTTTTTCATTGGCCTGGTGAATGAGAATTTTTTTAACCTGAGTGATGGACATCTCAGCCTTCTCGAGCGCAGTTTTTATAGCGAGTGGTACCTGGTTTAACGCAAACTCGTATACCCTGCGGCCGTTCATTTTTATGTAGATATCATTTTCATTTTTTGAATCTTCGCTATACGAATGATCCATGTTTAAAAGTTCTGTGAAACGATACGCGTATGTTTGTGTTTTATGAGCAATAATTCCTCGCTGTGTTGTTTCCTGTGCTTCCAACACTACCGCGCCACCGCCATCGCTGAAAATCATCGAGTCTCTATCGTGTGGGTCAATAACGCGCGAAAGCGTTTCTGTGCCAATGACCAGGCAACGTTTCGCATCACCTGATTTTAGAAAATAATTAGCCTGGATCAGTGCTTCCACCCAACCCGGACAGCCAAAAGGCAAATCATATGCAACGCAATCAGGGTTTGAAATTTGTAGTAATGATTTTATTCGTGATGCCAGTGAAGGTACAAGACTTGAGCGATTGCTATTATGATTTACATCGCCAAAATTATGAGCGACAATTATGTAATCGAGTGTTTCTTTATCAATACCCGCAGTAACAATGGCTTCAACCGCTGCCAAATATCCAAGATCAGAAGCCGATTGATCAACCGCTGCGTAGCGTCTTTCTTTAATCCCGGTTATCTCGCGAAACTTTTCGATCACATGATCGGTGCCCATGATGTTGAATCGGGCATCCTAGGTGGCTATGTCGACTACATCCGCCGCACGCATCCCCAGGCTCCCATCCCTGGCGTCTATTTGGCAGAAGGTTTGTTTCGAGACGCGCAAGCGTTGCGGCAACGGATGGGAGACGAAGGATTCTTCTCTGTATTGAGCGAGAAGACCGGTGTCGCGAGCGACTTTGGTGACGTGGATGCCGAATGGGATGCCGCCCGCTTTGAAAGTGCCGTCGAAGCAGACCCCGGTTCCGAAGAGCGTTCGCAGTTGATCGGTGCTCTGGTGGCGAAGTTCTTCGGTTCGTACGACACCCAGGCCAGTGGCCGGGGCGAAGCGTTCGTATCGCTCGACAAAGGCCTATCGGTAATCAGTCGCCATGCACAAAGCCTTGGTTATGACTCGCTCATCCTATTTCTTGATGAACTCATCTTGTGGCTAGCCAGTCATGCGGCCGACCTTAAGTTCATTCATCAGGAAGGACAGAAGCTAGCGAAGTTGGTCGAGGCCCAAACGGCAGATCGACCTATACCCGTTGTCAGCTTCATCGCTCGACAAAGAGATTTGAGCGAACTGATTGGTGACTCGGTTCCTGGAGCAGACCGGCTAAATTTCGGCGACGCTCTCAAACACTGGGAAGGGCGGTTCCATAAAATCACGCTCGAAGACCGCAATCTTCCTGCCATCGCCCAGAGGCGGGTCTTGAAGTGCCGGAACGCCGCTCGTGACGAATTGGACGCCGCGTTCGAGCAGACTGCGAAAATTCGCGAAGCCGTAATGACCACGCTGCTCACCAGCGACGGCGACCGTGAAATGTTCCGCAAGGTGTATCCCTTTAGTCCAGCACTCGTGCAAACGCTGATTGCTGTCTCCAGTGTTTTGCAGCGGGAACGAACCGCGCTCAAGGTGATGATGCAATTGTTAGTCGACCAGCGTGACGTGTTGACTGTCGGCGATCTTGTGCCGGTGGGCGACTTGTTTGATGTTATTGCACACGGCGACGAAGCGTTTAGTCAGGAAATGGCGATTCATTTCGACAATGCCAAGCGGCTCTACCATCAAAAGTTGCTGCCAATGCTAGAGAAGCAGCATGGACGGCAAGAGGAAATCGAAAAGCTGCCGATCAACGACCCGAAGCGGGCTGCGTTTCGGAATGACGACCGCTTGGTAAAGACACTATTGCTATCGGCCTTGGTGCCCGAAGTAGAATCGCTCCGAGGCCTCAATGCGGAGCGATTGGCGGCGCTAAATCATGGCACGATCAAGACTCCAATTCCGGGCCGCGAGGGACAGGAAGTTCTTCGCCGTCTTCGCAACTGGGCAGCGAGTATCGGTGAGATTCGCATCGGTGAGGAAAGTAATCCATCGATCTCGGTTCAACTCTCGGGCGTTGACACCGAAGGCATCATTAAACAAGCGGAACGTGAGGACAATCAGGGAAACCGCATCCGCCGCGTGCGGCAGATGCTGTTCGAGCAGTTAGGTATCGCCGGCGAGGATGAGTTTCAGCAGTACCACGAGTTCACTTGGAAGAATACAAATCGTTCGTGCGTTATTCTGTTTAAGAATATCCGTGAGTTGCCAGATACCTCATTCGAGAACAACGACGATCAATGGAAGTTGGTGATTGACTTCCCGTTCGATGAGCCAGGGCATGGCCCCAAAGATGACATCAGTCGGCTCCAAGCGTTTAAGTCGTCTCATCCAGAAGGAGCTAAGACGCTTTGCTGGATTCCCCAATTCTTCAGTGACGACGCACGGAAAGATCTTGGATTACTGGTCATTCTGGAACACATTCTGACCGGTGAACGCTTCAATCAATACTCCAGCCATTTGTCTCCTCAGGACCGACAAGGGGCGAAATCGCTCTTGGAAAATCAGCGGAGTGTTCTACGCCAGCGCGTCCAGAATCACCTGGACGCAGCTTACGGACTGGAAGCCATCACGCCCGGCTCGTTGGACACAACTCATGAACTGGAGCAACACGAGCAGTTTTTTTCGTTGTGGGAGGGTTTCGACGCACAACCACCGGTTGCCGCCAATCTCGGCAGTGCGATGAATCACCTACTGAGCCAGGCATTGGCAAGCGAATTTCCAAGTGCTCCTGACTTCGAGGCGGAAGTCAAAAGCAGCAATATGAAGAAGGTTTATGCGGTAGTGAGCGAAGCGGCTCAATCACCCGATGGGCGCGTCGCGGTCGAGAAGTCTATTCGATCTCTCGTCCGCCATATTGCCAATCCACTGATGCTTGGCGAGATGGACCATGATGCGACCCATTTTGTGATAGGCCATCACTGGCGGAACCACTTCGGCAGGAAAGTTGCCGAGACCGCTACAACAATTAGTGTTGGACAGCTTCGCAAGTGGATTGACCAGCCACGCGCGATGGGACTGCCGAAGGAAGCACAGAACCTGGTGATTCTGCTTTTTGCGGAACAAACAAATCGCACCTTCCTGCATCACAACGTTCCTATCGAAGGATCGTTGTCCAGCCTTTCAGACGATCTCGTACTCCTTGAACAGAAGCTTCCTGACCAATCTACATGGGACGTGGCCCTCTCACGTGCGGGTCACATCTTTGGAGAGAATTCGTCGCCACTCTTGAAGGCCAGTACAGTCGCAAGCCTGTCTGGTGCCGTCAAGAAAAAGGCCTCCGATTCACGCACGGCCTGTTTGGCGTTGTGCGAGCGATTGAAAGACCGCATGGCCAAGCTGGGTGTTGATACAGCAACCGCCGAACGCATGCAGACCGCATCCGCGACGTATGCCTTGGTGGACCGACTCAATGCCAGCGATGCGTCTCAGATCGTCGCGATATTGGCGGTGGCAACGGTTGCCACGACAGAACCCGCAATGGGCGAATGCCTCAGCAAAGCCGCCCAGTTGGCTGGCATCCTCGATGGCACTAACTGGGAAATCTTCGACGCAATTGGACGACTTAATGACGAGCGTCAAACACAGGCTAACTCGATTCGTGAGTCTGTTCGGCAGGCCATCGAGGCCGACGAACATGTCATCGCTCTAGGGCCGACTTTGAAGGAGGCTCAATTCAAAGCAGTCCGACTTCTCACGGAGACGCCAAAGCTGGTGGACCCGGCTCCCGGACCTACTCCGCAGCCGAAGCCACCGGAAATGAAGCCGCCTAAGTCCACGCGGCGCATTGTCGCCAGTGAGTCACGCGAGAATCTTACTCTGGCAGATGCCAATACTCTGTTGTCAAAATTGAGTGAGAATCTTCAACAAGGGCAAGACATAAAACTAAACGTGAGTTGGATTGTCGAAGATAATGGCGGTGCGCCATGACGCAGACCTCTCCGACTTACAACCAAATCAAGGCGCAAATCGCCGCGATCCGAAAGAAGATTCCAAACACGCGAAGCGTTGCCATTCGCGCGAAGACGAAGTGGACCGGCAACACCCGCCAAGAAGATGGAGGAGAGACTTACTTTATTCACCAGTGCGACTCACCGCTCGCCATGCGACTTGCCTTGCGTGAAGGAGGAGACAGCGTTACTACGGTTCTGGTCACGGACCTCGCCGACCACGAGATCGGCGAGGATATCTTCGTCCGGCTGAAGCCACGCAAGCTCGTTCCGCTTGATAGCTGGCAAATTGTCAAATCGCTATTTCAGGCTCGCACCATCGACCCGCGAATTACTCGGCACGGCTGGATTGCAGAAATGCTAATGGAGCTAATCCCGACCGAGGGATTTCCTCCAGTCGCAAGCGGCTTCCTCGATGCCGAGACCGTGTGGACGATTCTGCTGAATCGAGTCATCGGCTTAGATGCAGACGGCCCGGACCTCTTGGCTCTTCTCAAATGGTCCACCAATTCAAATCACGTGGCCAGGTTCCGAAGCACTCCGTACGTGTTTCGGGACGCGGCCATCGAGTGGCTTGTGACGTATGCTGGTCCAACTGTGGCAACGGTTCTACACTGCGTCGCCAGCAGTGATCGACCCGACGCTCTGCCGCTTGGCCTAGCGGCCGGAGTAGTATTTCATGCGGAGGCCAAAGGCAAACTGGATAAAGCGGCTGGCAAGCTGGAGGAGCGATATCTCGGCGGTCAGTCGCCCGCCCCGGCCGTCATCGATTGTTGGGCCGCATCCTCGACTGAGATTGTCCGGCTCCAACTTAGCGACACGAGATTGAAACAACAGCTGCTTCAGCGAACAGACGAGATTCTGCGTGAAGTCGGAGCCCAATCACACGCCTTGCTCAGCGACACTTCACCGTTGGGATTCGACCAACGGCTGGCTCGATTCGGGACGCGGCTGGCTACCGCCTTGGAGGCCTCATCGCCAGCTAACATCGAGACCGTGGCCGAAGCGCGAGAGACAGTTTTTCAGCATGACCTTGCTGCACCAGAGCGCCGACGGCTGGAACGGTGCGACATGGCAATTCGGTTGCTTCGTTCCCTTGTTTCGACCGATGCTGCCGGGCCCCCGTCATCGCTCGCGGATGCAGCCGCTCGTTACCTGTCCGAAGGGGGCTACGTCGACTGGGCAAGGCTATCACTGCGCGCCGGCGATCCCACCCGAGAGGTGTCGGACGCTTATCGGCAGCTATTTGACTGCGTGACCGCGATTCAGGAACAACGTGCGTCGAGTTTCGCGCAACTCTTACGGGACTGGGCTGCCGTTAAGGCAGACGACAATTCCGTGATACCGGTTGAGTCTGTGCTTGACCGGATTGTCGCCCCGCTCGCAGCTCACTCGCCTGTGCTCGTTGTCGTCCTCGATGGCATGAGCGTCGCTGTTTTCCGACAGCTCTTAGTTGACCTGTTGGGTCGAGAATGGTCGCTCTTGGCCGAGGAGAGCCGCGGACTCCGGTGCGCGGTCGCCACATTCCCGAGCGTTACCGAGGTTTCGAGGACCAGCTTGCTGTGCGGTCGATTGATTCAGGGGGACTCAAGTACTGAACGTGAGGGATTCGGTTCGCACGCCGCCCTCGTCGCTGAGAGTCGCAGCGGTTCGCCCCCGGTGCTATTTCACAAAGCGTCACTGCAAGAGTCGGGGGACGTCAGCCTATCGCCCGATGTTCGCCGCGAAATCGGCTCCGCTCACCGTCAAGTGGTCGGTATCGTCGTCAATGCGATCGATGATCACCTCCTCAAGGGCGAGCAGATCGATACTCGGTGGACGCGGGACGAGATAAAAGTCCTTCCGGCGCTGCTGCACGAAGCGAAAGCCGCCCAACGCCTTGTGATCTTGCTCAGCGATCATGGGCACGTCCTCGATTGTGGCGCCGAAGGCAGGAAGTTTGATGGGGGCGAGCGATGGCGAACAGCCGACGGCGAGCTGCTGCAAGGCGAACTCCTTCTTACGGGACCACGCGTTCTTATTCCCGATTCGAAGCGACTCATCGCTCCATGGACGGAGAAACTGCGTTATGGCATCAAGAAGAATGGCTACCACGGCGGACTCTCGCCGCAAGAGATGCTGGCGCCGATTGGAGTGCTCTGTTCGAGCGACCGGTATCCACCGGGATGGGCCGAAGCGCCGGTCGACATGCCCAGTTGGTGGGACGCAACCTTTATTGGGAAAACTACCGAGCGCCATTCCACGCCGGACCTAAAGCCTGTGGCTCCGAGATCCGCGCCGCCGGGCTTGCTGTTCGACAAAGACTCTCGTTCAACGATTGTTCCCACGCCCGACGCGGTTCGCCAACAGCCTACCCGCGCGACCTGGATCGTTGCACTCCTCGCGTCGGAAACACTTGGCGACCAAAAGCGACTCGGCGGTCGCGCCATCCCATCCGATGACGTGTTCTCACGGCTGCTCGAAATCATCGACGATCGTGGCGGAAAAATCACGTCGACAGCGCTTGCCAAAAGCATCGGGTACTCGCCCCTACGACTACGGGGCCTGCTAGCCGTCGCTCAGCGAGTCCTGAACATTGACGGCTATGCCGTTCTGACGCGAGACGAATCCTCCGACACCGTGTCGCTGGACCTTCCACTATTGTTACGACAGTTTGACTTAATTGAGTGACCACGGGGGTTGAGCGGCTGTGCATGATCGCAGACGCGTATGCCACAGCACGAAACCTCAAAGAGCGTTC
>CALMBE010000517.1 GCA_937860165.1 uncultured Planctomycetaceae bacterium | reverse complement strand
TACTCCGAGAAATCTGGCCAGATCCCTCGGAGTACCTCGGGATGACATTTGGGTACTCACCTGCATTTCAACAAATCAGAGTACTCCCCAAATAATTAACGTCTCCGTGGTATAATTGTTGCAAATGGCTTTACTGTTCGAGCTGTCTATGCAGCCAAGGTTGTTTCTGAGCTAAGCCTCAAGCAGTACAAGATCAATTTTAATTTTGCGGACGCCTGAACGATGAAGATACTAAACGCTAAGCCGCTACCGGGATTTCGCCTAGAACTGCAGTTTGATAACGGCGAGTTGGGGGTCGTTGAGCTTTCTTCGTTTGCAGGCAAGGGAGTCTTCGTGGCTTGGGAAACGCCAGGCCTATTTGAACAGGTAGCAGTATCGGCGGATGGTGCCGTCGAGTGGCCAGGAGAACTTGATCTTTGTCCTGACTCACTTTACCTGCGAATGACCGGCAAGCACCCTCAGGATATCTTTCCAGCATTAGCGGATCACCTGACACATGCCTGAGATTTCGCGTTTCTACGGCATTGTCATTCAGATGTACTTTGGCGACCATTTGCCGCCCCATTTTCATGCCCGCTATAGCGGCTACACCGCCAAAATTGATATCAACACGCTGGCGGTGATCGAGGGCACATTTCCTACGAGGGCGCTGGGTCTGGTGATCGAGTGGGCGGCTCTTCACCAACAGGAGCTTCGGGAGGCATTCCAGAAGGCAGCAAGCTTGAATTCACCTGGGAGAATCGACCCCCTGCCTTAGTTTGGTAGTGGGTCAGTTTGAAAAGTAGTGGTGGCTTCTAGCCGCCAATAAGCTTTCCCACACGGCGGCTGGAAGCCACCTCTACGAAACTGACCCACTACCCTCAGTTTTCAAGCCCTTGACGGCCTTAGAGAATCGCCTAGAATGACCGGTTTCCCAGCACTTCGTCGATCTCCGTGGAAGCAGCCCTATGCCAACCATTAACCAGCTCGTTCGCAAACACCGCAGACAGAAGCGGAAGTTCAGCAAGTCCCCCGTTCTGCAGCAATGTCCGCAGAAGCGAGGCGTTTGCTTGCAGGTGCGGACGATGACTCCCAAGAAGCCGAATTCGGCGTTGCGGAAGATTACTCGTGTGCGTCTCTCGAATGGCAAGGAAGTTACGGTTTACATTCCAGGCGAAGGTCACAGTCTGCAGGAACACAGTATCGTGTTGGTCCGTGGTGGTCGAGTCCGCGACTTGCCTGGTGTGCGTTACCACGTGGTCCGCGGTGCCCTGGATACCTTGGGTGTCGTGGGTCGCAAGCAGTCCCGCAGTTTGTATGGTGCGAAGAAGTCCTAGGAAAGCAGTTAGCTATTAGCTATTAGCTATTAGCCAGTCATTCAATCAGAAACATTAGCTAAGAGCTAACAGCTAATAACTAATAGCTCTCACCGCATGCCCAGAATCACCGCAAGTCGTAAACAGCTCAAGCCCGATCCACTCTATGGTTCGCTCCTAGCCGGGAAGTTCATCAATTGTCTGATGCACGCCGGCAAAAAAGCTGTCGCCCAGGGCGTGTTCTACGATGCCTTGGAGATCGTGCGTGGCCGAGTTCCCAACGAGGAGCCGATCAACGTCTTCACTCAGGCCATCGAGAACGTCAAGCCCTCGATCGAAGTTCGCTCGAAGCGCGTCGGTGGTGCTGCCTATCAGGTGCCAATGCAAGTCGGCCGCACGCGTCAGCAGTCGCTGTCATTCCGCTGGATTCTGACGGCCGTTCGTGACAAGAAGGGCCGTCCCACGGCGCAAAAGCTGGCCGATGAACTCGTCGCCGCCTTCAATCGTGAAGGTACCGCCATGACCAAGCGCGAAAACGTGCATCGCATGGCCGACGCGAATAAAGCCTTCGCCCACTTTGGGTGGTAAGTGTGGGGCCTGGGAACTAGGGCCTGGGAACTAGGGATTGGGAGCTAGGGATTGGGGGCTAGGGTGCCACGAGCATCTGAGCCCGCGGTTCCTAGCTTTTTTTGTGCGCCAGAGAAGCCCGCGAATCACGCGAATAGACGCGAATGAAGGAGTTGGGTGTATGCCCGAATGGTTAGCCGTTGGAATAGTGGTTGAAGGTCGGGCGATAGACATCGGAGGCTTAAATCCGTGGAAACACGAATGGCATCCAACGGGTGAAGGCCACGTCGAACTCCCGCACCTTGCATATCCGAATCAGTATCACCCAATGCATGTGTACGAGATTGAGGAGTCCGAAAGGAAACTAAAGTTCGCAGCGGGCGAATTATCACCTTGTGTGTGGAGTTTCTATGTTCCTGCGTAGTCTTCATTCGCGTCTATTCGCGTGATTCGCGGGCAGATTCTTGAGGTTATTAAGAGCCAATGTCCACTCCCCTCTCCAAAATTCGCAACATCGGGATCATCGCCCATATCGATGCCGGTAAGACCACCGTCACCGAGCGGATGCTGTACGTCAGCGGTGCCAAGCACCGCGCGGGGGAAGTCGATCGGGGAACCACCACCACCGACGACGATGCCGAGGAGGCCGAGCGGGGCATCACCATCTACTCGGCGTGTGTCGTCTTTCCCTGGAACGACGTGCAAATCAATCTGATCGACACCCCCGGGCACGTCGATTTCACGGCCGAGGTCGAGCGGAGTTTGCGGGTGCTCGATGGAGCGGTGATCGTGTTCAGCGCCCGCGAGGGGGTCGAGGCCCAAAGCGAAACCGTGTGGCGTCAGGCCGACAAATACAAGGTTGCCCGACTGGCGTTTATCAACAAGCTCGACCGCGAAGGGGCCGACTTCGATCATGTTTTTCAAGAGCTGAGTACCCGGCTCCACGCCCGACCCGTGGCGATTCAGATTCCGGTGGGCCAGGGTCCCGCGCATGTGACCAACCCGTTTCGCGGCATCATCGACTTGGTGGGAATGAAACTGCTCACGTTTCCCGAGGGGAAAGAGGGTCGCAAAATCATTACCGCGGAAATTCCCGAGGACCTCATCGACTTGGCTTCGATGTGGCGGGAAAGTCTGGTCGGCGAGTTGGCCCATTTCAGCGACGAATTGATGGAGCTCGCATTGGCCGAGCAACCGATTCCTGTCGCCTTGATCCACAAAGTGCTCCGCGAGGCGACCGTGCATCAGCAAATTCAACCGGTGCTGTGCGGTTCGGCTTTGCACGGAGTGGGTGTTCAGCCCCTGCTCGACGCGGTGGCCGCTTATCTCCCCAATCCCATGGAAGTGCCTTCGGTCGAGGGGCTCGATACCTCCGGCAAAGGCGAACACCACCGCAAGTCCCACGCCCAGCACGAAGTTCAAGCGGTGAAAGTAATTCGCAAGCCCGATCCGGCGGAACCTTTTTGTGGATTGGTCTTCAAGGTGCTGCCGTTCAAGACCGGCGACTTGGCGTGGGTGCGAATTTATTCGGGGGTCCTCAAGGGCAACACACGAGTGCTCAATGCCACCCGCGACAAGAAAGAAAACGTCGCCCAACTCTGGCGAATTCACGCCAGCAAAAAAGAAGAGCAACTCGAATCGGCCCAAGCCGGCGATATCGTCGGCATCATTGGGCTTCGCGATTCGATCACGGGGGACACTTTGTGCGACACTCGTGAGCCGATCGTGCTGGAATCGATCGAGTTTCCCGAGACGGTGATCTCGATGGCCATCGAGCCGGAAAGCACCGCCGACAAGAAAAAACTCTCCGACGCGCTCGCCATGCTGCGCAAGCAGGACCCTACTTTCGCGGCCAGCGAGAACGAAGAAACGGGACAAACCCTCATCAGCGGCATGGGAGAATTACACCTGGAGGTAATCCAACACCGCCTCGAACGTGATTTCAATCTCAATGTCAAAGTTCACAACCCCCGAGTCAGTTACCGTGAGACCATCGCCGGCGCGGCCGAGGCCACGGGCGAATGCAATCGTATCATCAATGGTGTGCAGCACCTTGCCAAAGTGCGATTGAAGGTGGAACCCTTCGACAGCGCCCTGGGCACGCCAGTGATCAGCAATAAGCTCGATCATGGTTTGCCTAGCGAGATGTTGACCGTGGTCCTGGAAGAACTGGAAAATGCGGCCCAAGGGGGTGGGCAACTCGGATATCCCCTCATGCGGATCAAGGCGACGCTCCTCGGGGGCGAAGTCCACGAAACCGGGAGCACCGAAATCGCCTTCCGCACGGCGACCAACCACGCCTTCGATGCCGCGCTCCGCGCAGCCGGGATCGTCTTGCTGGAACCGATCATGTGCCTCGAAGTTTCCACCCCCGACGACCACGTGGGGGATCTCATCGGCGACCTCCAGCAACGCCGCGCGATCATCCACGACCAGGAAGCCCGCACGGGCCGCACGGTCATCCACGCCGAAGCACCGCTGGGAGAGCTCTTCGGCTACTCGAGCGCGATGCGGAGCCTGAGCCAAGGTCGGGCGAGTTGCTCGATGCAACCGAGCACCTACAGCGCGGCCCCGGACGAAGTGCTGAAGCGGTTTCTGTGAGGCCCTTGAAATGTGTACAAAAGTACACTATCGTAAGGCGAGCGGGGTGGCGTCAGCCCCCTGCATGATTGCCACCGTACAATATCGCGTAATGATCTACGCCACCGAGTCCATCAACGGGAGCACCTGCGGGCAGAGCATCCATCTCGGCCCTTAACTTGCCGAGTGCTTCACGTTGTCGCGCAATCACATCGTCGGATGCTTCCACGGTGGATTCGATCACGAGCGACACGCGCTCATGTTCAGCAACATGAACCGGGTCGAGCGGACGGAAAACGCCGTTTTCAAAAATGGCTTGGATGAGTTGAGTCATGCTTTAATTGTACTCCGTGGCTGCCATACAACAAACACGTTTTTGCTTGGAGTTACCGACACCTTACGCCTCATCGCCACTTTCTGGTTCATCTCTGGAACCTAACTCGCCAATGAAACTCAAGTTTCAGTTCAACGCTCGTAATAGCCGTTCATTTTCAGGGAGGCGATTCGGGAGTTGGGGATCTGAAGGAATCTGACGTACAAGCATTTAATCGCTGGTTGAAGTTTGATCGGCTTCGTACTTGGGCAGTGTTTCTTTCAGTTTCGCCACGAAATACGCTAGCCGATTTTGCATTACAGCGTGTCTAGAGTCTTTATCGTAGCTGTTCTGAAAAGTTTTTATCTCCCAAAAAGGCTTGTCAGTAAGCGGATTGGCAAGACCAACGATTGCCACAAAGCCGTTATCCTTACCAAATTGTGCAAAAGCATTGGTAATCGCCTCAATATCTCTCTCGACCCAAAACAGCCAATCACTTAACTCTGCATCGGAATCCATTCCATCAGCCAATCGCTCTTCTAACGTGCGAATTGCAACGGTAATTGCTTTCCACTCACCGCACTTGGCGTAATTTGGGTTTCCCAGTTGGCTTAACATGTCGACCTGATTTTGAAACTCTTCCATGCGCTCGGCGCGGCAGTGTTCCACCTTCTCTGAAAATTTCCGGGCTTCATCAACTGCCTTTAGGTGGTCGCGTTCTTCAGTAATTGCTGCCACATCCCTTTCGTACTGTCGAATGGATTCAGCTTGCTCCACAATTTGGCTTTCCATGGACTTGTCCCTGTCCCGTAGCGATTTTAACGATCCTTCGTAGTAATTCTCTTTTTCCCGCAATTCCTCAAGCTCTTTTTGTATTTGTGGTGGGATGAGACTAAAATCTGGCGTTACTAGCTGCACTGGCTTTCCATCATTTAATTCTTTGATGATTTCCGGGAGAAAGCTAAGTCGTGCTTGCCAAGATTGGTACAGCCCAACCCGCTCTTGGTGTGAATTATCTAGCTGAGCCTTGAACATCTCGTCCCGCGGGACTGAGGCTACGTGTGTTTTGACAGCCGCGCTAAACCGGGGATAAAAGTCGTAAGGATGCGAGTGTAATGCTGCATATACCTGCATGAACCAATACTTGCTTTTCTGTTGCGCGTCCTCGAATGTTAGCTCGTTATTTCTCCATGCTCGAATCGATTCCTCTCCCTCGTCCTGCAATACAGATAAATACTGTGCGAGGGACCTTCTTGGCTGAGTATCGTTGTCCGGGTGTTCTCCACCCGAAATTGAAGATAATCGGCCTGATGAGGTTTTACTCGTGCCAATTGACAAGAGAAACACGGCCACAAATGCAATAATGCCGGTCAATGTGGCCCATCCAACAGTGGCACCGCGAGATTCAGTTTCCATTCCAAGTACCCCTATGCACATTGCCATTACTGATAACGCAACACCGAGACTCAAATAGCGGCGAAAATGGATCGCAGGATCACCTAATGGCCGATTAAACCAGTTAGAAAGTTTCGCCCAATGGTTAGTAAGGTCGGT
>CALMBE010000516.1 GCA_937860165.1 uncultured Planctomycetaceae bacterium | reverse complement strand
TGCCCACGCTGGTACTCCAGTGTGGGCATGAGAATCTCCGAGCAAACATGGCCACATCGGAGTACCGACGTGGCCATGGCACCCTCATCTTGAAAAACTGATCGGTCCAGGGCCACTGCCCCTAGGCAGTTGTTCACATCTGCCCCTTCGATTAGGCTCGATTCTATGAAAATTGCCTTACTCAGTGCCGATGCCGAAACGGCGTTGCTTGCGAATGCCTTCCACGACTTGCGGCATGAAATTACATGGATTGGCGACTCACCTGGTTTTCCGGGGGAAGATCGCGTTAACAACTGGGAAGAACTTTGCGATCCGCAGATCTGCGATGCCATACTCATCGGCAGGGGCCAAGTCGGCTCCCAATTGAAAATCGAACGACTTCTCCAACTGGTCAAATGTGGTCGACCCGTCCTCTGCACGTTTCCACTAAACGACTCGGTACTCAATTACTACGAACTCGACATGGCCCGCACCGAAAGTAGCGCGGTGCTTTGTCACTTCAATCCCCTGCTCGAAGATCGCACTGCGGTCGAAACAGTTGCCAACTTCATTCGCGCGGGGCACCCTACGGTGGGCCCGATCGAGCAAGTTCACTGGGAACGCCCACTGTCCGAGAGAAGCCAAGTCGAAGTGTTCCGGCATTTTGCCCGCGATGTCGAATTATTGGATCGCCTCGCGGGACCGATTGATCGGTTAGGTGCAATTGGCAGCTCGAATACTGCTGCGACTTATTCGGGATTGAGTGTGCAGCTCTTGGGGAAGTGCCCAGTGCCAATTCACTGGTCGGTGGGTCCTGTCGAGGACTCGGCACTAGCGTGTCTCACACTTGTAGGTACAAATGGCCGCAGCAAGTTTCTGATCTCCGACGAAGGCAATTGGAGTCCTAGCTTGGTTGGCATCTCCTCGGAAGCAACACACTCGGCAGCGAGGAATTGTGTCGAGCGGTTTGTCGCAGCCCTAGAAAAACGGGGGGATTCGACTACTTGGCCCTCGGCACTGCGGGCGATGGAACTTGCTGATACCATCGAAATCAGTCTCCGGCGCGGGAGAATCATCGATGTCCACCGACAACAACTCACCGAACAACTTTCGTTTCGCGGCACGATGTCCGCTCTCGGGTGTGGAGTTCTCTTGTTGCTCCCACCCCTGCTGATCGTCGCGGGCTGGCTGGCGGGGCAACTGGGCTTGCCGATAGCCGAGTACTGGGCCCATGGATTACTTGCCCTGTTGTCCGCATTTCTTTTGATCCAACTCGTGCCAAAACTATTCTTTAAGTCGAAATCGAGTGATACGAAGGATCTGTGAACTTCTTGTTGCTGCTGAGCATGATCCCTGACGAGAACTTCAGCCTTCGCCACGATTCCATCCCACCCCGCCGCTAGCATCAATCGTCGCTGGCATCGGTCCGGTAATGACTTTAACGCTTGGGCAAAAGTTGCGGGCACGCATTGCCGATTTCCCATTAGGAGTGCTCTCGCGCTCGGCCCCGGTGCCGGCTGATCGCGTTAGGAGCCTCTATCCATTCACGGGGGCAAGATCATGGGTATTAATAAGCGTTTTATCGCTTCCAAATGGTACTTACTAGTTGGAATGCTGTTCGTCGGGGGGATGATTTTCCCTTCCAGTTGTCCAGATTGCCTTGGTGCAAGCAATTCGATTTGTTGCCCACATTGCAATTTCCCCCACTTTCTGTGCGGTTGTTGCGATCAAACCTGTTGCGATTGCGGCGACACTTGCGAACTACGGGGGTGCTGCCAGGGCTGTAACGGGGGAGTTGGCAGATGGTTAGATCACTGCTGCGGTTTCCTTACAGGCCACCGAGAGGTACGCATCGCGGTGGGGGCTCCTGCCGTGAGATTCAAGCCTCAAATGCCACCTGAATTCCTGCCGGTCCCCTCTAAGCCCGTCTTCAGCGAGGTCAACATGGACTACTCTCCCGAGATTCGCAATGGGATTGAGGTCGGCCCCGGTGGAAAACTCGAATTCCCTGGGGGAAACTGATGGGGGGCTGGAGGTGAGGACCAGCGAATGCTGCAGGGCCCCAGCGCGTGCTGTTGAAATTTACTTACCTACCTGAGCGTGCCTGGGAATTCACAGTGGACAAACACGCTTCACACGTCATTCCCGCGCAGAGCTTGCCCCTCGCGGAGACGGGAGTCCAGAATTCAGGGGATGGATTCCCGCCTACGCGGGAATGACGGCCTTGCTTACCGCGAAAATCGAATTAAGACTGAACTCTCCAATGTCCAGTGGATCTCGTCACCTTCCTCCAGACTCTCTGACAATCTGGGCGGTCTGTGAGGGATACAGTTCGTGCCGTTTAAGCGCGTCGTAACGACACGCCGATCAACGCTTCTATCAAACACCGGTGTCCCCGCATGTCACCGGTCTGCCATCCCGTCGCTTCGGCACCAATCCCCTCGCTTCGGCAAGTAGCCACCCACTTGGACGACCCTCCATGCACGACCCGCGCCCACGCGATACTGCAAACAGAATCTTTCCATCAGGAAAAGTACTGCTAGCAGCTTTTGTTCTTGGATTCCTGGCCCAATCGGTGTGGGGGCAATCCAGTGCCCGCATGACCCCTATCGTGCGAGCAGTTCGAGACGCGAGCCCTTCGGTCGTGAATATCCAGGGTCAAAAGTCGGTTGTCGAAACTGAAGCCAATCACCAAGTCTCCAAGCAAGTCAATGGCATGGGAACAGGGGTCATCATCGATCCCCGGGGATTTATTCTGACAAACTTCCATGTCGTTGACGGGGTGCGGCGGATCAATGTCACACTGTCTACCGGACAGTCCTATATCGCTAAAATCGTCGCCCGTGATCCGCAGACCGACTTGGCCATCATTCGCATCAATCCCCCTGTGGATCTCCCCGTTGTCAATCTGGGAACCTCCCAGGGACTCATGCCCGGCGAGACCGTGATTGCGGTGGGAAATGCCTTCGGATACGAGAACACCGTGACAACTGGCTGTGTGAGTGCGCTCCACCGCAATGTGCAGGTCAACGAAACCCAGCAATATCTCGATTTGATCCAGACCGACGCCAGCATCAATCCGGGCAATTCCGGGGGACCGCTACTGAATATCGACGGCGAAATGATTGGCGTCAACGTCGCCGTGCGGGCAGGTGCCCAGGGGATAGGATTTGCCATTCCCGTCGACAACGCCTTGGAAGTTGCCACGCGACTGATGAGTATCGAAGAACTCGATAACACCTGGCATGGGATGGCCGCGCTCTCACTGCCCAATAGTGGCGGGGCGGTCACAATCGCCCGCATCGATCGCAACAGTCCCGCCGATAGTTGTGGACTAGCGCGCGGAGACCGGGTCGAAAAGATTGGCAACTTACCGATTCGACGCCCCATCGACATCGAACGTGCATTGCTAGGGCACCGCTCGGGTGAAGCCATTCCCGTGGTTGTTCGTCGCGACAATCGCGAAATGGTACTCGACCTGACACTGGCCAGTAAAAACACTGGGCGTACCAACAAACCACAGGCACAAAATTCTTTCGATAGCGACACTTGGGACACCTTGGGGCTAATCTTACAAGAAGAGCCCGCCAGTTCGCTCCGTGAGTTCAAGCTCCCCTATGACGGCGGAATGCGAATCCTCTCGGTGCGTCCAGAAAGCTCGGCCGCCCAACAAGGGGTCCGTGAAGGCGACATCTTGGTTAAATTCCATCGCTGGACTACCGCCTCGGAAGCCGACGTCCAGTTTCTCGTCGACCACTCCGACTCACTTGCGCAGGCTGGATCGCTGAAGTTCTACATCGTCCGCGGCGACAAAACCCACTTCGCCCAAATGGAAGTCGCTAGCCGGAGTGGTACCGTGCGGTAGCATTAGGTGGCAAAATCTCCAGCCCCCTCTCGTGGAAGTGACAACCACGGCTGCCTCGAATCACACAACGAAAAATTGCCGTTGCCAACCAACGTC
>CALMBE010000515.1 GCA_937860165.1 uncultured Planctomycetaceae bacterium | reverse complement strand
CTCATCTTTGGGCCCTCCAGAACTCATTTACCTGAAAAACCCCCTGGTTGTGAGCTATCTTTGCAGACAATCCCAGTCTCCGGGCGCAGCGGATTACGTTTCGTGGGTTCCCCGTGACCTGTTCGATTTAGACGTGCAGCATGTCCACTCCTACAAGTACACCGATCCAAGCCACATCCGCAGCGAAAGCCTTCGGCGCTGATTTTGCGTTGCGATTCCGCAGTTCAACCGGCCTTGCAGGGCATTACGGGCTGCCGCTGGGGAAATCAACCATTGGTTCGAGCCCCAGTTGTCAGTTGCAGATCGCTTCCGACGCGTTACGCCCCTTACACTGCCTGATCGTCCACACTCCGAACGAGGTCCGCGCTACCCGGTGGGCCCCGGGAATGCTACTCAATGGGAGTGACTTTTCGCAGAGTACCCTCGTCCCGGGCGACATCCTGTCGATCGGTTACAGCGATCCGCGGCGATCACCAAATCGAACTTGTTGAACTGCGAGATTCGAGCGATCAGGAACCAGAGTTTGAATCGAGCATCGACTCGCTCGAACAACTCGTAAACCAACAGCTCGAAAATTCTCACCAGCCATCGAGCAACTCCTATAACCACACCTCTCTCGCTGCGTTGCCGACGCTTGCCAGCGAACCTGCCGAGGTGACCAGCGAACAGGGCGTGGCGGCTCCAGGTGAGTCGCCCTTTGCGACAATCGCACACATCAGGCAGAGAAGTCGGCGGCTGGTGCATCGCCTGCGGGCCATGCGGGTAGAATCCTGGCAATTGCAGGACGACTTACGCAGCCTTTCAGTCCAGAATCAAGCCACGACGGTGGAACGAGATGCCCGCGCTGCCGAACTACAGCTTCTGCAGTCCACGTTGGAAGAACGTGAATCGCAGTATGCTTCCGAGATCGATCGCCTGATCGGAGAGCTGTCCACTGCCTACGACAGTTCCAATGCCATCGAACAATCGCTCCAAGAATCCGAGACTCGTTGCCAACATTACTGTGCCGAGATCGATCGCTTGGCCGCGGAACTTCGTCAGTTGCAGGAACTACTCACTCGCAACGAGGTCCACGCGGATCAACTCTTATCGACCATCGCCGAACGGGAACATCAGTTTGCCGACCTCCAGCAAAAGTTACTCGCTGCTCAGGACACCATTCATGCGGCCGAGACTCAGTTAGCCGATCACCTGGCATGCCAAGAATCATTGCGTACCGAACTGGCAGCCTTGCGGGCAGAACGCGATCAACAACTCATTTTCCAGGAGTCGTTCGCTCAGGAATCGCAAGCCCAGCTAGAGCGAATTCAGGCCCTTCAGGCCGAGCTCGAAAGCGCCGTCGCCCGGTGGCAACAGGCACAAGCCGAAGTTGCGTGTCTGCGGAGCGACCAGGAAGCGGCTGAATCCCAACAAGCCCAGCTCGAAATCCAGCTTTCCACAACTTCCTCGCAACTTGCCGAACAAGCCCAAACCCAGGATCTCCTCGACTCGGCCCTTCAGGAAGTTGCCTCGCTCGCCGTGACCGTCGAAAAACTGACAGGCGACTTGCAACAAGCCCAATCGGAAGTGGCGCAGACTCTTCAAGAGAGTGTCCGCACTCAAGAACGTTGCGATCAATACGCCATCGCCCACGAAGAACTGACCGAGAAGAGCGATCAGCAACGGCAACGCATCGAATTGCTCGAAATCGACTTCAAGAGTACCAACTCAGAGTGGCAGCAGGCACTCGCCCAAGTTACCAAGCTCCGAGGTGCAGTTTCCGCGGCTGAAGTGCAAATCGAAAGCTTAGAAACTCAACTCGCGGCTGCCACCTCGAATTCACTCGAAGCCGGGCCTTCGCAAGTGGCCGTGGCCGACCAGGACACCCTCGCCGCCCTGCACTCGCAACTGGCCCAGCGTGAGCAAGACCTGGCCCAGCGTGAGCAAGAGCTAACTCAGTCCCTAGAAAAGATAGCTGCGTTCGACCAACAAGTCTGGCAACTCAGTTCCGATCTTGCCTCGACACAACAGCAGTTGACCACTTGTGCCGAACAAGGGGCTCAATTGAACGAAGTGTACCAGCAAACTCTGCTGGAATTGGAGAACGCCCGTGCGTCAGTTCCGGTAGCCGCAGAAGCTTTCGCTCCGGTCGAGGAAACTGTTCTGCCGATCGAGAATCATTTCGATAGTTATCTCGCTACCGATGTCCCCGCGTCTGAAGTTATCGTTTCCGAAGCGAACGAGTCCGAAGTCAGTGAATTCGAAGAGCCCCACACTGTTGCCGTCGAAGACTCACCTGCAGACTTAGCGGAACCAAATCCCGAGATATCGACCTGGGTATCCTCTTTCCAAACTCCAGACTCGGAGCCCAGTGATCCTGTCGAGGATATCGTCCAGGAACCTACAACTACCGAAGAACCTTTGTCTTCCACAGCAAGCAGTGAGCCCGAGCAACCAGCACCCGAGTTCCAGCCAACATCTTTCATTGATCAATACAGCCACATCTTCGAAGATTCGGACAGCCAAAGTGTCACTGCGGGATCGAGTTGGCCGGAAGGGCCGACGACTGAGAAGGTCGTCGACACTTTTCCCCCCGAACAATCCGACGACGAATCGCTGCAGATGTACATGTCGAATCTCATGCGACGGGTTCGAGGAGAATCTTCATCGGAGACCATCACTCCACCCGTGGGAAAAGATCTCGATGCCCCCTCGGATCACGAATCTTACGATCCCCTGGAGCGGATGAATCTGCTCACCAAGCGTGTTTCGACACCCACAAACTCTATCGAAGCCGGCTTGCTGGAATTGGTCGATCTCGAACAAATTCGCAACACGTCCAAGAAGCCCCAGCTCCCCACCGACTTGAGTGCGATGCGGGAATTGGCCAACAGCTCGGCACGACAGGCGATTGCCAAGCACCGTCGCCGCCAAACCTCGGAATCCGTTCTCAGTAAAATCCTGGTCAGCGGAATTGCCGGGAGCGTCTCCACCTACATGCTGTTCACCGCAGAATCCGTAGGAAGCCCGTTGGCATTGGGGGGTATGGCCGTCGGTGTCGTGAGCGTCTTGTGGGGATTCAAGTTGCTCAAACTTCTCCTGGAAATGATCCGCGATGGCAGAAGTCACCATCGCACTCCCGCCGAGCTCAATATCTCCGACGAACCCTTGCCCATCGACGGTTAGCCTTAAGCGACTAGCGAGGCCGTAGCTGGTAGGCCTCTATGAAGACTCGTTGCTTGTCAATGGAATTTATCGGAGGATCCCTTCCTCTATCCGAGCGTCTCCGCCTGGGCGGATAGCCCCTCTGGGTGTTGCGAAAGCAGGGGAAGGTTGCCCTATCCGGAAACGAGTCGCTTTGGAAACGACCCAGGCCTACGCCGAGCGCGCCTTCCCGCTGGATTCCGATAAAGTCATTGTATCTCGCTACGCTTCAAGTGCCTTGGTAACTGGTTTGGAAAACGGCTCGTGATCGGTCAGGAGTGAACGCTGGTGGTGTGATTTCGGTTCCCTTTCCCGTCCTGGGCACAGAGAAGAGGGGAAGGGGGATGGGGGTCGGGGGGAAGGGCGGGCACCGCCGCGCAGCGGTGGTCGGGGGCCTGATGGTCCCTTCCCCCCGTGGCCATCGCATCGCGTTTTAACTCGTGATAGAGCCAACGGACCCAGCGATTGGCTACCGCCGCCACAACCACGTTTTTCGGTTTGCCACGACTGAGCATCTGGTGCGCCAACTGGCCCCACTGCGCGTGGTGCCGACAAATCAAGCGGTGGGCTAATTCGATCAGCACCTGACGCACTGCGGGATTGCCCGCCTTGATCAACCCCGCGTCGGCCTGCCGCGCACCACTGCTGGCATTGCGGGGTGTCACCCCGCAGAACCGAGCGAGCTGCTTGCCGGTGTCGAAACGATCGAAACGCCCGACTTCGGCCCGCAGGGTCACGGCCGTAATGAGTCCGACTCCGTACAGGCCCTGCAACTTGGCCACCCAGGGGTCGTCGATCGTGGCCTGTTCGAGTCGTTTCACCGCGGCGTTGATCTGGTTTTCCAGAAACGCGAGTTGCTCCAGGAGCTGCTCGACAATCCAGCGATCCGAAGTCGAAAGCGCGGCCTCGGTGTGTAACCAGCCGTACCAGGCCTTGGTCCAGGCCCCCGCCGTGGGGCAGCGGAGGCGATTCTCGCGCAGTAGTCCGCGGAGGCGGAGCTTGGTGTCTTTGCGCTGGCGGACTAGGTTGGCGCGGTGCCGCACCAACCGCCGCAATTCGCGAATGGCCTGGGGGGCCAGCCACACGCAGGGGAGGTAGTTCACCCGCACCAGATCGGCCAGCAACTGGGCATCCCCCAGATCGGTCTTGTCGGGGGAGCGTTTCATCCGATTGACGTAGCCTGGATGGGCTAACTGCATGGGGAGTCCTCGGTCGGTCGCCAACTTCTCGGCGAGGTCCGCCGCCCCGCAGCAGGCTTCGATGGCCACCCGCTGCGGCGTGCCGTGTTGGGTCACCAGCCGATGAATCACCTGGACGTCGTTGGGAACGCTGCGATTGCATAGACTTTTTCCGTCGCCATTCAAAATGCAGACCTGCACGGCATCTTGGTGGTAATCAAGCCCTACGAAAACTGGTACACTGGACATGGCTCGTTGCTCCTCAAAGGGTTATGGGTTAAACACTCGATTTTAACCCTGGGGCAACGAGTCTTCATCCCTATCCGGAACAAGGTATTCCGCAGTTCCGGCAGCGCTGGCGGGACGTGCCGGAACTGC
>CALMBE010000514.1 GCA_937860165.1 uncultured Planctomycetaceae bacterium | reverse complement strand
CGTCACGGGAATGATGCAGTCCTTCGACGTCATCTCCCAAAGTTCCGCCATGGGTCGCGCTGAACTTTTGGCTGGCGGGATCGGGTGCGCCCTGATCTCGACCGCGGCAGGTTTGTCGGTAGCTATCCCGGCACTGATTCTCTATTTGTACTTTGTCGGTCGTGTCGATTCCTTAGTCATGGAAGTCGACCGCCGAGGCCAGGAAATTGTACACCTGATTTCTGCCGAGGGTCTCGAAGATCGCCGTAATCGACCGAAGGCTCCGCCACGAACTAAAAAGGTTGCATAAAACTACTAAAGTCTTGTTTACCGCTCAAAGCACGAGGATTGCTAACGCCCGGGGATTGCAATCCCCGGGCTTGCTAGCCCCCTGAATACGGAATCTGTGTTAACTCACTCATGCCACTCAAGACACAACAAGACGAAATTCCTCAGTTGAATCTCACGCCCATGATCGACGTGGTGTTCTTGTTGATTATCTTTTTCATGGCGGCGAGCAAATTCGCGGAGGTCGAAGCAGACATCGAACTAAGGCTTCCCGAAGTTACCGCCGCAGGCCCCATGAGTTCAGCACCCAAACAGCGCGTTGTAACCGTCGAACAGGATGGTGGATTGCAACTGGATGGGGTGGCGATAACGCTCGAGGGGCTCACCTCCCAACTTTCTGCCGCCCACCAAGAGTATCCGCAGTTGAGTGTGGTCATCCGAGGTGATGCGGCTTCTGCTTTCCAGCATGTGGCCTCCGCCTTGGCCGCGTGCAAGGATGCGCAGATTTCCGATCTGGGAATTACCGTCACGGTCGCCCGGGCACCGACAACTCTGTCCCGTTAATCGGAGTCGTCATCCAAGCCATGAATCCCCTATTCACTCCAATACTGGCCTACTGGGGACTCACGACCACGACTTGGCTGGTGATGTGGGGGGCCCTGGGAGCGGCAACCATCGTTTTGGTTTTGCTCGTTCGCAAGCGTTGGTCGGATCGCCCGACCATGTTCAAATGCGCGTGCCTGTCGCTGTGGGTTCACTTATTGTTTGCAGTTTTTTCGATGACCCTGCGGGTTGTCACCGGGGCACCGCAGGGTGGCGAGGGTCCCCCCATTCGTGTAACGGTGGTCTCCGATCCGCCTGCCGAGGTTGCTGCCACGATCACCGAGGAAAAAATCCAACCATTCTGGGAACAACTGGAAGCCCCCTCGCTTGTGCAACCCAGTTCAGACCCCTTACCTGCGGAATCCGTTGCGAACTCGGAACCAGGTGCCGATGCCCCGATGCTCGAAAAGCTCGCGGAATCGTTAACGGCAGAACTCCCCTCCCCTGCCCCGCCGCTCGAGGCACCATCGCTCTTGCCAACTCCAACTCCCTCCGAAACTTCGGCGAATTTCGCTGACAATTCCACCGACGAAGGAAAGCAGGAAGTTGAACATACTCCGCACAATCCAGAAGCGGCAAATCCCGAAGACCTCGCGGCCGAACCGCTCAACGAAATGCTTGCAGGACCGTCAACTCACGAGATGCCCGATGTCTTGCCTTCCGTCGCTGGTCCGGTGAAAAGTCACGGTCAGATTCCCGATAAATACGTCGATCGCTTTGCCGAAGATCTGACGGCCCTGGCTACCGAACGCGGGGGAAGCGAACAAACCGAGCGTTCTGTTCATGCGGCCTTGGAATGGCTGGCGGCTACACAATCGAGCAATGGTGGTTGGGACGCCTCGCGCTTTGGTGCGGGAAAGGAACTTGTCGTCCTCGGCCATGATCGACGGGGTGCAGGGGCCGAGGCCGACACTGGCGTCACGGGGCTCGCCTTGCTCGCTTTCCTCGGGTCGGGGCATTCCCATCTGCAGGGGTCTTATCGCAATGAAGTTGCCCGCGCCCTGGAATACTTGCGGCAACGACAACGTAGCGACGGCTCACTGTTCGGCGATGCCGAATTATTTGCCCGCATGTATTGCCATGCGATGGCGACACTCGCGGTTTGCGAAGCCTACGCCGTGACCCGCGACACACGGCTCGATGGCATGGCTCGCCGGGCAACCTCTTTTTCCCTGGCGATGCAACATCCGACCGACGGCGGCTGGCGCTATCGTCGCGGCGACACTGGAGACACTAGCCTCTTGGGCTGGCAACTGATGGCACTTAAGAGCGCCGAATTAGCGGGAATCGAAATTCCTCAAATCACTTGGACCCGCGTTGAACGGTTTCTCGAACGTGTGCAACGCGGAGATGCGGGCGGCTTGGCTGCCTATCGACCCGATAGTCCACCCAGTCGCACGATGACCGCCGAAGCGTGGTTTTGTCGCCAACTCTTACAAACGAGCCGAAATGTCGCGCTTGCCGAGCCTGCCATTGAAGAAGCCCTGGAATCGCTCGGGAAAGAGTTGCCATCTGCTTCGCACCGAAACTTGTATTATTGGTACTACGCCACACTTGCACTGCAACAAAATCAAGAACACTCCCCCCAATCACTTGAAGCCTGGGAGTCCTGGAATCTCGCGCTCACTACGGCTCTCTTGTCGACTCAGGAAGCCGACGGGAGTTGGAACGAAAACACCGTCTGGGGGGGGTACGGGGGCAGAGTTTACACCACCGCGATCTCAACTCTCTGCCTGGAGGTTTATTACCGGTATCGGCCAGCTTCCGAACCGGGTGATCTGGCCGGTCGCAAAGAGTGGCAGTCGCTCAGGTAGGGGCAAAGGATTCGGGGGACAGAAAACAGGGCTCAAGCACCATTTCTTCCCCACCCCCTGCCCCCTATATCCTGCATCCTCTCCCCCGGTTTGACTTGCCACTGGTTGGCAGTAGAATTAAGGGTGCCGCAAAGTTCGGGCCGAAATGTTTCGTGCGCTCGAACTTGGCTCTCGCAGTGATTTGAATCCGGCGGCCGTATTCGAAGAAGGTGGCGAAAACTAACATGTTTGCTCCTGGTTTTTGGGAAATCCTGATGCTCACCTTGGTCGTGCTGCTGCTGTTCGGCAATCGCTTGCCGTCGGTCATGCGTTCGCTCGGCCAGGGCATCACCGAGTTTAAGAAAGGGGTCAAGGGAGATCCCACCGATACCCATGGTCGACTTGAAGACCGACCCGACTGAATCGGTTAATGCCCCCTCGGTGTTCTCTGTGTTATCTCCCTGCTGATCGCTTCGTGAAATGAGCC
>CALMBE010000513.1 GCA_937860165.1 uncultured Planctomycetaceae bacterium | reverse complement strand
TTACACCTTCGGTGTACAGACCAAAGGCAGCCAGCCTTGAAATGGGGAAGTTATTCTTGAGCCCGTCCTTACCACGAAGGACACAAAGGAGGAATTGCAAATTGAAAATTGAAAAATGCAAAGAGAAGTAACTTAAATTGTCTTGCGAAGGTCGCGTCTGGTTTCTTCGATTTTGCAATTTCTAATTTGCATTTTGCAATTATTCTCTGTGTCCTCTGTGGCTCCGCGGTTTTATTACTCACGCCGACTCTCGCACCACTTCGGCCACCGGTAAACGGTCGATGCGGTCGGCTTGTTGGTACGATTCCAGACGATAGATCGTGCCATCGCTGGCCACGAACCGATCGTCGGGTTCCAGGGGAAACGACTCCCCCAGGAGAATCCGAAACCGCGCGTGGGTTTCGCCCGTTTCTGAATCCCGCGTGAGTTCCCAGGGCTGAATTCGTGCGGGCAGTGCCGTGGCGAGATGATACCAACCGACGATCACCGGCCCCGACCCCGAGTCTTGCCAGATCGCCCGTTCGATGTCGACCCGCTCGCCACAGCCGTAGGCGATTCGCAATTCGCGGGTAGTGCATTTCCACCGGTTGAGCAGCTTGGACTTTTCGGTCCCGAGCACGGTCCACTGCCCTCCCTCGGCGTCGACGATCCGATCGCCCACCTGAGGAACCACCGCACCGCCGGGTTGCAAATACCACACCGCGTTGGCCTCGACCGCAATGCCCTCCGAAGGCTCGGCCTCCGAGCACACCACGCGCAATCGGCAAGCCGCGGGGACATCGAAAGTCGCCGTCGAATCGCGGCGGCGCAGGACGATGCTTTCCAGACCGTCGACCACGTCGGCCAGGTCTGCGATGTTTTCCAAATTCATCAGGTGACCCCCTGACTGCGGAATTCAAATGGTTGGTGCCCCGCCAACTTCTCGTCGCACCACGCGATGGTTCGCTGGAGCGACTCGGCATATTGGGTCCACGAGACTTGTTGCCCGTCGAGCGCGTAACTGGGCTTGGGGTTGGCTCTTAAATCCGCCAACTGGGCGAGTGTCTGGGTTCGGATCGATTCAAATTGTTCAATCTCACTTGGCATGTTTAGATGCACCTCACTTGAAAGCGGAACACGATTTTTTGTCCCGAGAGGGGAAGCATTTCGTAGCGAATCTGATAAACCCGCCCGACCTGGGGAAAGGCCTCGTTCGTGGTCACGTCGACCTCGTGCCGGAAGTTGTAACCCACTTCATCGAGTGTCCAGGCGGCGTCGTTCTGAAGTGTGTCGAAAATCACATCCGCAATGTCCAGCGTCACCGCTTCGTGCCCGACCACGGCCGTGAGCGTGAGTGGGTCGTCGACTTCCAGCGCGAAAATCGAGTACTCGACCGACGCGACCGACGCTTGAGTCACCGGCAACCCTTGGGAATCGACCACGCGGGCTAGCAGCACCGCCGAGCCGTTTGAAAACACCGATCCGAGAATATCTTTGGCGATAGCCATCAGTTAAGTACCTCCCCGCGAAATCCAAATTCGTCGGCAACAACGCCCGCGACTGAAAACTGCCCGCTCCGCGGTGTGGCACCGCAGTTGAAAACATCCGCACCCGAAACTGCACCCGCGCACAGTTCGCGTTGATCGAGATAAAAAGGACCACCCACGCGATTGGGCATCACGCAACCGCAACCGCCGCAAGCTGCGAATACTCGTGGATGGGCAATCACGCCCGCAGCGGTGCTGCTGGTTGCCGGGGGGCCCAACGCGGGCCAGTTCAGTCCCCGCACGCAACTCTGATAGGCGAGAATTTGGTCGGCAATGGGCAATGTCAGCACCGACATTCCCCGCGCCAACTGCGCAATCTGATTCGCATTGGGAACCCCGGTGATCACGGCACAATCAGCGGCATCGATTGCGTCGGTCGAGAGCGAATTGCCGAGAGTCAGCAAATGGGCACCATCGAAATCTCGATTGTTGAAGCTGGCCCCCATGTTTCCCCCATCGAGATACACGCGGCGATTCGCATCGGACTCAAACACGCCCACCACATGA
>CALMBE010000512.1 GCA_937860165.1 uncultured Planctomycetaceae bacterium | reverse complement strand
CGGCCCGGCAAACTGATCGTCGAAGTTGAGTTCTTCCTGGGGAACTCGGAACCGCAGGGCCATCTCGGTCGCCCCGGCGGCATTCCAAGCGAGGGGCACCGGCGAATCTGGTCGGCACGTACCCGGGTAACGCAGTTCGTGTTCATCGCCGTGGGGGGCCGACAGACTCGCGGCTTCAATTTGCGAGCGAGTACAGCGGCACGGATAGAGGTCTCCCTGGGCCGCCAACTGTTCGAGGGCGACTTGGTACGGATTTAAATCACGGAGTTGATAATAGGGCCCTTCGTCCCAATCGATCCCCAGCCACTCGAAAAGTTCAATCGCTTCCGCGTCGGCCCCGGACTTAATGCGTGGGCCATCGAGGTCTTCGATCCGCAACACGATCTGCCAGCCAAGCTGCCGAGCGAGTGCCCACGTCACCAGAAAAGTACGCGCATTTCCCAGGTGCAAAGCACCCGTGGGAGAAGGGGCCAGTCGCGTGCGGGGGAGGGGCATGAGAAAGGGGGGAGGGGGGAGGGAGAAGGGAAATTTCAATGAGGTCGTAGGCCGGAATCAATCCACAAAGAAAAACCGCGACGCCACCACGAACACGACGTGAACCGAAAGGACTGGATTGGTTCAAGGACCCAGTCATCTGAACTCTTAACGTCGTGCTCGTCGTGTCGTCGTGGTTCAATTTTTTTCTTGAGCGCTGGCTATTTTAGCGTTTTTTTGGGGTCTGTTCCAGGCGTTCGAGGAGTTTTTCCATGCGCTCGATCTGGCGCTGGCTGTCGCCGATGAGTTGTTCGAGCACGATGGTTTTGGCCGAGAGTTGCCCCATCAGATTGCGGGCAACTTCCGACATTTCCACTTCTTGGCGGTCGGTGGTTGCGGTGAGATCTTGGTAGGCACCGTCCCAGGTATTTTGCGGTCGCGGCAGGCGTTCCAGACCCGTGATGACCCGCGACTTTTTGCTCTTGTCGAAAAACTGGTAAGACCTGCGCATGAGGATCGACACCAAGAGCGTGCAGCCGATCAGGAACATGAAGATCGCAATCGCGGTGTTGGCAAGCAGGATCGGCATGTTGGAACTTATGTAGGGTGAAATAATCAATTCGAGCCAAAGGCCCGACGAGCGGCGGTTTCGACTTCGGCCAAGGTGAGCTGTTGTTCGGCAGCGAGCCGACCACACACTTCGTATTCGGGGGAAAATCGTTCCGTGCCGTCAGGCTGCCGAGCCACAATCCCCGCGACTTCCCCCCAAGGGGTGGATACCGTGACGGATCGGCGCGGCAAGACAATTCGCTCGATGGTCGAGCGTCGCAATCCGAGCGTCGTGGTTTCGCGGAAAATTAGGTTGGTCAGCTTCTCGGCGTCAGCGGGCCGACATTGCACTTGGAGTTGTACGCCCGGTCGGCCTTTTTTCATCTGTACGGGAATCAAAACCACATCCAGCGCACCGGCATGCCACAGGCGATCGGTACAGTGGGCGATGGTTTCGCCGGTTGCATCGTCGAGATTGGTTTCGAGGAGCACGATGGTGTCGGAATCCGTGTGAGCGGGCTCCGTATCCACTTCGCCAACCAGCAAACGTAACAAGTTGGGATGAGCAAAATCCTTTTGCCCCGCCCCGTAGCCGATGGTTTGAATCGCCATGGCTGGCAGGGTACCAAAATCGTCGACCAAAGTGGCTAAAATCGCCGCACCCGTGGGAGTGGTGAGCTCTCCTTGCACGGCGCTGGGGGCCAGGGGCACGCCCCGTAATAATTCCCCCGTGGCTGGCGCGGGAATTGCGCAGCGCCCGTGGGCGATCTCCACGAAACCCGTTCCCGTCGGTACGGGCGAGGCAATTATTTTGTCCACGCCTAACAGGTTCCAAGCAATCGCCGAGCCCACGATATCGGCGATTGAATCGACGGCCCCCACTTCGTGGAAATGAACCTTGGCAACGGTCGTGCCGTGTACTTTGGCTTCGGCCTCGGCAAGCCGCGCGAAGATTTTTTTCGCTAGCGTTTTCTGTCTAACGCTGAGCGAACTGCCGTCGATCATTGCCTCGATGTGATGCAGGTGACGGTGTTTGTGCTCGGGCTCGTGCTCGACGGTTAGCTGCAGCGCACGGAAGCCGCACTTTTTCACTTCGGCTACAACTAGCCGGCAGTGCGGCAGGCCGAGCGAATCGATTCCCGCCTGGACCGCCGCGAGTTCGACCCCGGCATCCACGAGGGCGCCGAGCATCATGTCGCCACTGATCCCGCTGGAGCAATCGAGGTAAGCAATACGCATCGTGAAGTTTCCAAGGGCCAGGGTCGACGTAATCCGTGTATTCTAGATGTTGCACCACGATCAGGAACAGGGTTTGCCATCCGGAGTATTGAGAGGGATTTGGCCAGGGCCAATCAGTTTTTCACTTTAGGGTGCCATGCCCACGCTGGTACTCCAG
>CALMBE010000511.1 GCA_937860165.1 uncultured Planctomycetaceae bacterium | reverse complement strand
GTGACCTCACATACTCGACTGCACTTAGGTCTCCAGTGCTGCCCTTTGCGAAGCCTCTCAATTCAAGAAGTGTAGGTAATTCTTCTTTTCTTGGGTGTATTTCCATGCTGATTGCATGAACCAAATGGGGAAAAGGACGGTCTTGTTCGTATTCCAATTTGCCTGTGACAGTTACAGTGTTACCAATCGCAGTCTTGACTTTGGAAAGCAAAGAATCGGTAAATTGGCATCGAACGGAATGGCCAGGAATTGGTGGAAAAAGAACAAATTCATGGTTCTTGCCATGAATATCCACCTTCTCAAGTAAACCCGCAACGGAACCAGTTGTCGGTATAGACTCAGACATGAAACGCTCTATGTGCTCCACGAAATGGGAAGTTATAGCAGTGTCTCCGACTACCATTTCCTTGATACTTCTTCCCACGGGTAAAGCTAGTTTCTTGTATGCCTCATATTCTCGCTGAGTAAGTGCTGTTCTTGGCCGCTTCCCCTGCTGGATGCTATTAACAGTGCTTTTCACTTGACGTACTACGCTTGCGCGTTTGTCGCCGCCTTGTCGCCTCACAACAGGTTCGATTTCGAGAAGCGCGCTACCATTTCGTAAGTTAGTTATTCGATATTCAAGCTCGCCAAGACCTCCGTAGAGCGATTTTTCCGCAATCCTAAGACATTTCCTCAGGTTCCCACAGAACTCGATAAAGTCCCCAAGCAATACAACTCCGTTGTCACCGTCGGGTCCGGATATTTTCGCCGTTAATGTGGGGGCTCGCTTTGCCATAGTTGTCATTCTACAAACATCGACAAAAACAACAAATCAACTTGACCATGCGGATGTCGATGAGGAGATATACCAGATTGACCAATGGATTCAGCAAGAAAATCGAGAACCACGAACACGCTGTAGCTTTGCACTACTTTTACTACAATTTCATCCGCAAGCACCAAACCCTGAAAACAACCCCAGCCGTGGCTGCTGGGCTGGCAAACAAAGCCCTGACCGTCCTGGACTTGGTAGCCATGATGGAAGCTGAGGAAAAGAAGCTCGGCGAGCGGATTACTAGCTATCTCCCGGCGTCCTCAAAAAGTCAGGATTCAAAGTGAACCACTACCCGATTAGGGGCGAGAAATCGCATAAAGCCGCGACCGCTGGTCGCGTCTGGGCGTTTAAGAGCGCGACCAGCGGTCGCGGCTTTGTGGTTACCGCTGGGTTTCGGCCTTGCGGGCGGTGGTGGTTTCGCTCTGGACCAATTGCAGGGTGTCGATGATCTGCCGTTCGGCGTCGGCAAAGGCTTTGCGACGGGACTGTTCCAAGGTCACCGCCAGCGACAGGCGGGGGCAATTCTCGTCGGACACCAAGTAATACCGCCATTCCATGGGAACTTCGTCCACACTCCCCACCGCGATGATTCCCAGACAGTCGTGACCTTGCTCGGTTTTCCACGCGGTGGCGGCCGTCACCGATTCCAGTTTATCTCCCAACGATTCACGGATATCGCGTTCAAATTGTTCGAGGGTCGTTTGCCGACCTTCGCTCCGAGGTGGCAAGACATTCAGATTGCAATGGGCGGCGAGCTCGTGGTCTTGCAGTTCCCGCAGTGAAATGAGATCGCGCTCTTCGGCCGTGATGTACCAAGTCGAATCGTACTCAAAGCTGAAATTTCCCTCCTGGGATTCGTAGCGCAACTTGCGCGAAAGGGGCGTTTTCGTATTCTCGGCTACCTTCCGCACCTCGGCTGGGATCGAAAGTTCTTTCCCGTGAGGGGTGACCGACACATTCACTTTGGCCACCACGTCGAGTCCCGGCACAAGATCGCTGGGCTTGCGGGATTCCTTGATTGCTAGGTTGAACTTAGTAATTCGCTTCGCATCGAGGTGAAACAAATACGCGCCCCGGAGCTCCATTTCGGTGGGGGTGCCATCGACCGTGCCGTGAACCGTCCCCGCCAGGCGAATTTGCACTTGGCGAAGTTTCTCCTCCGTGACGACACTGGTCACTTCGCACACGGCGACATGATCCATGCACAACAGGGCTTGAATCGTCGCGGCGTCGTGCTTCCACGATTCCCCTTCCTTCATCTCTTTGCCGGGTAACAAGCGGTCGATCACGAGTGTGTTGCCAACGGTGTTGACCAAGTCCATTTGCTCGCGATTGAGCAGTCCCGTAGCCACTGCCAGGAGACTTTCCCCTGCGCGGACTTCGGCCAAAAGCAATTGCTCTTCAGCGGGGAGTGTCCGAGTAATTTGTTCTTGGTCAACTTTGATGTGGGCTTCAGCCTTGTCATATTTTCTTACCGAGCGGGCAATGGTCGCAGCGTCCGCCGACCACTTAACGAGTTGTTCTCGGTAATCGAACGAAGCGCGGACTTCCATGGGAAGCCTTTTGAGCTCTTCTTCGGTGGGAACCAACATTTCCCCGCCAACTTCCAACTGAACTTTCGCTCGAATCGTGCTACCGGCTGGTAAGGCTGCTTCCAGCAAATAGGTTGAGTTCGACTCGGCTGACCACAGTCCGGTACCCGCTGGGAGAAGTACGAAGGTCAGCAGGGAAGCGAAAATCGTGAGAGTGGTGCGCATGGGATTACTCGCGAAATGGTCAGACATCGGAAGGCGCGGAGTGTATCGACCGTAACGTCGCGGGGACAGAACATTTTTGCCTTTTCCTGCCGGAGCCTCCCCAATGCTTGGACATCTGACAGGGGAAAGCGGCGGGACAATTTACCCAATTTCTCTAGCTGGGATTCGATTTCTAAGATTTGGCGAGTAATTCCGATTCCGAGTAGAAACCACATTTTTGGCGTAAGTCTTTGTTTACAAAGTCTTTACGCAGATTTCTTCCTGCTTCAAGTTCCAATCCCGAACAATTCGACGCGAACTTTCTCTCGACCCAATACGACTCAACTGCGTACAACCTGTAAGCCCGAAACGGTAGCGGACGCTAGCAGCCGGTCAAGACTGTCGGCAAGTTGGTTCCTCGCCGGTCGGGTGCAGGGGGTAGGTGAGAGAGATACTTCCAACCAGTCCCAGAACAGGAAGCGAGTTTTCAACGACAGGTAGTGGGCGAAGGAATCGCACGGAACACCACAACCCCTGTGCAACTCGACTTGCACACAGGAACAACTCCTAGAAGAGGTGGACCATGCATACAGAATACAAAAGTCCCGTCATTCGCTGGTACCGCGAGACCCAAGAGCAGGCCTCGCAGAGCGCTATGCTTGCGCGAATCAACGCTGCCGAGCAATTCATCGCCTCCATCGACGCCACGGCTAGCTACCCAGCGGCCGAGGTGCTATCGCGAATCGACGGCAATCCAATTCCCGAAGCTGGCAATCGCAAGATCCCCGGCAGCGAGCTTTTGAACGACCTCCGGCTGTTGGTCGAGGACCTTTCGGATCTGGTCGAGCTGGCTGCAGACTCCGTGGGCGAGCAGGTTTTTACCGTCGAGGAACTCGCCAAGCAATTCAATGTGTCGACGAAAACGATCTCGCGGTGGCGAGCCTTGGGGCTGGTCAGCCGACGGCTAGTTTTCGACGGTCGCAAGCGGGTTGGCTTCCTGCGGAGCAGCGTCGACCGCTTTGTGAAGAACAATGTCGAACGCGTCGAACGCGGTGCGCGGTTCAGCCAATTGACCGACGAACAAAAAGAAGAATTCGTCGAACGGGCCCGCGAGGAGGCCCGCTCCGGTCGCGGCCAAGGTGAGATCGCTCGGCTGCTGGCCGAGAGTACCGGTCGTAGTGTCGAGACCATCCGGGCTGCACTCCGCACCTACGACAATGAGCATCCTTCGATGGCGATTTTCCCCGCAGGTTCGGGGCCACTGAACGACTCGCAAAAGTCGAACATTTTCCGCGCGTATCGTCGTGGTGTACCGGTCGAAAAGCTCTGCCAGGATTACAACCGCACGAAAACAACCGTGTACCGCGTCATTAACGAGATGCGAGCCGACTGGATCCAGGAACTTCCCCTAGAATTCATCGACAACCCTCGTTTCTCGCGCAAGGGTGCTGACAACGCTTGCCTGGGACCGATGCCGAATCCGGAAACGCTGATCCGCAAGGCCCGGCGTCCCGCGGGATTGCCCCCCTACTTAGCGAGCCTGTATGAGATTCCGCTCTTGTCGCGGGAACAAGAGCAACACCTGTTTCGCAAGTACAATTACTTGAAGTTCAAGGCTGCCAAGCTCCGGGAACAACTCGATTTCGAGCGGCCCAAGTCTTCGGTCATGGACGAAATCGAGGAATTGTACGCCGAGATCGTCGATCTCAAGAATCAGATCGCCCGCAGCAACCTGCGGTTGGTGGTCTCGATCGCCAAGCGGCATGTGAAGCCCGACCAGAACTTCTTCGAGCTTGTGAGCGATGGCAATTTGTCGCTGCTGCGAGCTGTGGAAAAGTTCGATTTCGCGCGGGGGAATAAGTTCAGCACCTACGCCAGTTGGGCGATCATGAAGAACTTTGCCCGCACGATCCCCGGCGAATACCGGCAGCGCGACCGGTTCCGCACAAGCTACGACGAGTTGTTCGACATTACCCAGGAGTCCCGCGGCAACCAGACCGCCGAAGAGAATATCCAGGAAGATCGGGTGGACAAGATTCGCCGAGTGCTCGATCGACTCGACGAGCGCGAACGCCAGATCATCGTCGGTCGATTTGGGCTCGACCATAGCAAGGAACCGCAAACGCTCAAGGAAGTTGGCGAAGAGCTCGGCGTGACCAAGGAGCGGATTCGGCAAATCGAGGCCCGTGCGCTCTTGAAGTTAAGAGTCGCCGTGCAAGAAGAAAAGATCGCACTCGAGATCTGAAGTTTCCGGAGCACATTTCGAGGTTTTCTCAACGCCCCGGGGTTGCAACCCCGGGGCGTCTTCCTCAATATTACTGGACGTTTGCAAAACGCTCAATCAACCCCAATTGGCACTACAATTCCCGTAACACTTCAACCGTCTGAAGTTGGCTTCAAATTTGGAAACGTGAACACGACTGGCAAAGCTAGCATTGGCTTGCTAGCGACTTGCCACATCGAATCCAAAACTCCCAGCTTGACGGCAATTGATCGGTTGCTTCAGACGGCTGAAGTGTTACG
>CALMBE010000510.1 GCA_937860165.1 uncultured Planctomycetaceae bacterium | reverse complement strand
ACGCGAACTGTCGTGTTGGGATCATGCTCGATACGGATACCAAAGGTGACGAAGGTGCGAAGGAACTCCTGTGGAAACTGCACGAAGCGGATTTGGATGCCTATCTGGTTTGGAGCAGGAACAAGCACGGTGGCGCGTTCAAGGACCGGGAGCCGGAAGTACTCACCAATTCGCAGTGGGAGCAACTCGTGGGGAAAGGAATATAGCCATGCAATTGATTGACACTCTCAAAAACGGGAGCGAGTTGTACTGTTCTCAGACAAAATGGGGAGGTACACTTACAGTATGACGTCGATTATTCGTAATGTGACCGAACTTCCTCCCTCGGAGCGACAGCTTTACGAGACGGTCTTGGGTGAGCATTTGGAGCAGAATCAGCGAGTCCTGGTCATGGTGCTTAAACCTGGAGTCGAGCCGGACGAAGCGGTCCGCCGTAAGGCGATGGCGGATTTCCAAAAGTTGTGTGAGCAAGGCACCGCCCATCGGGAGCGGCTGGGGATCTCGGTCGAAGAAGCGGATCGCGTTCTCGACGAAGCGATTGCCCACGTTCGTTCCCAACAACATGGCTAATCATGCGGGTCGTTATCGATGCCAATGTACTGGCCCGCGCCGTCTATGGGGCGGGAGGACCCGCTGAGAGAGCGGTATCCCTAATAACACAGCCGCCTCACACGCTCGTGCTCTCTCCGTTCATTGTTCATGAGTTGAGACGAGTGCTGCGTTACCCTCGACTGCAACGTGTCCATGGATTTGATGAGTTGAAGATCGACGAACTGGTCGACAATCTGGAAGCCTCGGCAACTGTGATCTTGCTTAGTAACAAGGACGTTCTTCCCATCGTTACGCAAGATCCCGATGACGATCCGATTGTCGCTACGGCAGTGGTCGGCATGGCGGATGTTCTCTGCACACTCGACAAGCATTTTTTCCAACCCGATGTCCTGCATTACTGCCAATCGCATGGAATTCGGGTGCTCACTGACGTGGAATTACTGCACTTGTTACGATCAGAAAGCAGCAGTGACTGACTGACGCCGCGAGGATTCGGACCTTTGGCAATAGCGACGTGGCAGCAGGTAGTCTGGTGTTGTCCCCTACCGACTAGGGAGGGGCGTGTTGTCCACTCCGTGGTCGTCCGCCGTTGGGCGGCGATGTGCGGCAACCGCGAGCGGCCTGCGCGTGTGATGTTTCCTAAGAATTGATGGCCACTGCACCTCACATTTTTTGAAAATCCCACGCTATGGCAGCGAGGCCCCGGAAACATCCCGCCAGAGTGCCGAGCTTGCGAGGCCGGCGTGTGATTTTCCGGGGCCTCGCGGCCTCCGGGCCGCGAGCGCTGTGGCCCTCTCAGTGATGTGTTCTCGGCTGCGCCGAGCCCACGAGTGCCACTCTCCAAGTGGTCCGTGGGGTGGTCCATGTCCTGGTCTAGCGACAGACCACCTGCCGACCAGGCATGAGACCTGCGACGTAACCGTTCACGCCAGGGTGCAAGTCGCACTTTGTTTTCATGCGGCGGTTTGGTAGCGGCGGCAAGGGTGGAGGCGTGCGGGGCGTTGTTTCCAGAAGCGACGGAGTGGGGTGGTTTCACTCAGGTGGTCGGCCGCTAGCTGGAGGATCGGTTCGGCACCGCGATGCCAGAATTTTTCGGTCCCCTGGACGCGACGATTGATCCGCTTGATGGTCGATTCGATGTGGCTGCTGGTGATCGGCAGCCCCAGTCGGCGGTACTCGGCGTAGTTCATCCGCGCTCGCTGGTTGTTCAAGTACCCCAACGTGCGGGCGACGATCGCCGCTGGCGAGGTCTCGTCTCCCGCCTGAGGCGAGCCGAGTTGTTGGGACCGGGCCTTCACAACGGCGATCAACTTGTCGGTCGCGCCCTCCCACGCCCACTGCGCCCACGCAACGTAATCGCGCCAGCCGTCGGGCGAGGACCGTCCCGCCAGGGCCGCGGCGTAGACGTAGCAGATCGCGTGGGTGAAATCGAGAACGGGCGTGTAGTGCGAGAAGTGTTTCTTGTGGACGCTCCAGTTGCTCGCGCCGCCGTCGGCCACGAACGCTTTGCGACGCGCGGCATGAAAGCCCCGCGCGTGCGCCTCGGCGACCAGGCGCTCGCCGAACGCGTCGTGCCCCGCGCGGGTCGCGACGACGCTGCGAACGAGCACTTCGGGGCGGCCTGCGCGATCCTCGGGCGCGTCCGGCGGCGTGTCGGTCGTCTCGTCGCAAATGCCGGAAAACCCCTTGATTTCACGGCTCAAATCGCGCATCCGCCTGGGATCGACGAACGTCTTGGGGATCGTCGGGCACGGGTCGGCGGCGTGCTCGGCGGCGACCATGCTGAGGCAGCAGCCCACGAGCGATTCTTTCCAATAGCCGCTCACGTCGTGATGCTCTTCGCGACGATCGCGGACTTGGATCCGCCCCCCGTCCATCATCACGCACGCCACCTGCGGAACCTGGTCGCCGGGGCTCTTTCGCCGCTCAGGAAGCGGCAGGGCTTGGTACGCCTCCGCCTGCTGACTCGCTTGCGCGACGCGTTCGGTGCCGACCCGCTCGGCCCAACGCTCGATCCGCTTGGCGGTCACGTCCGTCTCGGCCAGCGCCGTCAGGTCGTCGGCCGCCGCGGCGAACGAACTGGACCGCACCGCCGCATGCACCACCTTCTTGAGCATCCCGACCGTGAACGGGCAATCGACCTCAACCCCGATCGCCGCCGTCAGCGGGAAAAAAAGCCCGCCGACAGGCGGGGCAAAAGTACTCCGGTTCGCTGATGGTGAGCGGCCCACGACGGCCGATCAACTCCCGCGAGCGCTGCCCTCGGTAGCGCCCCGGCGCGCCGCACTGAGGGCAAGGCACCTGCGCGGCGACCGAGCGACGACGCGACAACTGGCAGGCCAGTTCCGCGCTGATCGCGTCCCCCAGTTCCACCGCTTGGTTCTCCACCGCGTCCAGCCAGCAGTCCCCCAGGCTCTCGTCCACATCCCCCAATTCCGCCGCTAGCTCGCACGCGAAAGCATCGATCCTCCCGCGAATCCCCTCTCTACTTGCCATCCGTGGCTCTCCTTTCTACCCAGCTTCAGGCTGGTACGCCCCACCTGCTCGTAAAATCCTGCTGATAGCTTAGCTGATCACAAACCATGGCGCAAAGTGCGACTTGCACCCCATTACTACTTCGACTGTGTATTGTTCTTGATTTGATCTAACTTATTTTGTAGACAGACCTTTACGGCAAGGATTGCCGAGAAAGGATCTGTCGATGGAACGACGCTATCAGGTGCGTTTGCAGGAGTTGTTGAGCGACGCGGTGGTGGAGCCCGAGCAGTTTCAAGGAATACTTTCCCGGTTGGAGCGATTCGCGACTCCGTTCGCGGCATGCTTGCAGCGGAGCAAGCAGCGGACGCTTGCTCAGCAGTATGTCGCTGGTCTGGCATCGTAGATGAAACGCAAGAACGTGGAGTCGATTGCGTACCATCACGACGAAGACCGCCAGACGTTGCAGAAGTTTATCGGTCAGTACACGTGGGACCATCGACCGCTGGTGAGCGAGTTGGTACGGCAGGTCGGCGCGGCGTTGGGACGAGTCGACGCCGTGCTGGTGTTTGACCCGTCGGCGTTTGCCAAGAAAGGGACCGAATCGGTCGGCGTCCAGCGGCAGTGGTGTGGTCGTTTGGGAAAGGTCGAGAACTGCCAAGTCGGCGTGTTTATGGCGTATGTCTCGGCGGCGGAACAGGCATTGGTCGATATGCGGTTGTACTTGCCGAAGGATTGGGCACGCTCGAAAGCGCGCCGCGCCAAAGTGGGCGTGCCGTCGGAGGTGAAGTTTCACACGCGGCACGAGTTGGCTTTGGAGATGCTCGACGAGCACACCGACGTGCTGCCGCACGGTTGGGTGGCGGGAGACGATGAGATGGGAAAAGTCCCAGAATTCCGCGGTGAACTCGATGCCCGAAACGAGCGTTACCTGTTGGCCGTTCCCTCCAACACACGGATCCGCGACTTGACAGCCGAGCCGCCGGTCTATTCGGGTTGTGGCCGCCAGCCGAAATCGCCGTGGCAGCGCGTCGACAAATGGTCGAGCGCCCTGGCTCAGAGCGTTTGGGCCACGATCGACGTGCGGGACGGCGAAAAGGGGCCGCTCACCGTCGAGGCGACAAAAGTTCTCGTCCGGGCCAAGACAGCGCCCGGCCAGGGCTACGACGAAACGCTGGTCGTGATTCGTGAACGCCAGGCGGACGGCTCGCTGAAGCATGACTACTATCTGTCGAATGCTCCGCCCATCACGCCGCTGGCGGAGTTCGCCCGCGTCGCCAAGGCGGCGCATCGCATTGAGGAATGTTTTCACCGCGCCAAAAGCGAAGCCGGCTTGGCCGATTACGAAGTTCGGACGTGGCGGGGTTGGCATCATCATCAAACACTGTCACTGTTAGCCACCTGGTTTCTCACGCAAGAAACCCGGCAGGGAAAAAAAATCCACGCCAGCGATCACCGTCCCACAGATTCGCGCGCTGCTGGCTTCGTCGCTGCATAGGAAACTCAACTGTGACCACCCGGAGGTCATTGCCCGACAAGTCACCCGTCGCTTACAAAGAAACGAAATCGCCCGATTCTACCATTGGAAAAGTCGTAACCACTTGGCATCAAAGCGCATCCATCAACGGCGATAACCAGATACAGTCGAACTACTCAAACGACCCGAAAACCTGGACGCCACACGCCAGGAGCCGCAGCGGCTGGCCGAGGCCTTCTTGCTGGACTGGATCGCCCAGGCCGAGTCCAGCGGCATTGGGATGCTCAAACAGTTCGCCAAAACGCTTCGCCTCCATGCCCTAGGGATTCTGGCTTGGTATGACTATCCCATCTCCACCGGACCCCTGGAAGGAACCAACAACAAAATCAAAACCATGAAACGACAAGCCTAGGGCTTCCGGGACCAAGAATTCCTCAAACTCAAAATCCTCGGAATCCACGAAACAAAATACGCTTTAGTCGGATGAACCTCATTTGGTTCTCGACAATCTCAACCCGCACAACCCGCAAAGCCTGATCGAAGCGTTGGGGGAGAAAGAAGCCAAGAAGTT
>CALMBE010000509.1 GCA_937860165.1 uncultured Planctomycetaceae bacterium | reverse complement strand
ACCCTGCTTAATCGCATCCACTACTGCCTGGCCATCTCCCAGGACGCGCCCGAAGACCGAGTGCTTGCCGTCGAGCCAAGGAGTTGGGATATGAGTGATGAAAAACTGAGACCCGTTGGTGTTTGGACCAGCATTGGCCATCGACAATACGCCGGGGACGTCATGCTTAAGTTCGGGGTGGAATTCATCGGCGAACTTATACCCAGGGCCACCCGTACCAGTTCCCTCGGGGCATCCCCCTTGGATCATAAAGTCTTCAATCACGCGATGAAATTTCAATCCATCGTAGTAACCCGACTCGGTGAGTTTTACGAAATTGGCAACGGTTTTGGGGACTTTGTCCTCGAACAGCTCCAGTCGGAGTGTTCCACGTGAGGTGGTAAAAGTGGCGACCTTCATTGTCGTCTCCCATTTGGCTAGTAAAGGTACGGCTTGGTTGTAAGGCCGCGGTTGACTTACCAGAATGGCAATTGTCACAGGTTTTCGCAATCCCTTGCCTTCGAGTCCAGGACAACAGCAAAGTCGAATAATTGAACCGCCAAGATCGCCAAGTCCGCCAGGAAAAAAGAGAAAAAAGAACGCTGATCTTCACTAATCACCACTAATAAATAATTAGCGAAGATTAGCGTTTATTAGTGTTCTCATCTTAGTTTTCTTGGCGCTCTTGGCGTCCTTGGCGGTTAAACCTGCCGTTGCAATCCTCCTGATTCGAGTTGCATCTTTCAGGTGCGAAAAGTGTGACTCATGGCCACGGCAACCGGCACAAAGATCATCAGCGGCAACCACGCCGCCAAGGTGGGACGCAGAAGGCTCAGGCCTCCTAACGATTGGCAGACCAGTGTCACCAGCGAAAAGCAGATTCCCGCCACGAGACAAATACTGATCGAGACAAACACATTGCGATTCCGTCTCGAGAACATCAACGGCAGGCCGAGCATCAGCATTGTAGAATCGGTCAAGGGTTGCATGACACGCTTATGCACGGCTACCCGCAAATCGGCTCCGGGCTCCGAGTTGGGGATGTTCAACTCGCCAACCAACTCACGAATCGAGGCATACCGTCGCCAGCTCGAACCGTTGACCAACAGTTCAAAGGGGACTTGCGAGACGACAAAGGCTTGCTTCGACTTGAGCCAAGGGGCATCGCGGGGAGTGATCACGACGGCTCGTTCGTCCTGCAACAGCGATGCAACTTTGTTGATGTTTGCGGGTACAGAGACACCCTCCATAAGATACCCCGCTGGGTGCTCGGTCGTGGCATCCTGGTAGTAGGCGTTAGCCGCGATGATTTGCTTACCGTATTTGGCCAGCGACTTAGGCATCAGAAAAGTTGGCTGGACGATCCGTCGCTCACCGGCCACCGACTTTTCGCCTCCCAAGAGAATGTCGGTTTGGCCGTCGATGCGAGTTTCGAGGTCACGAAAATTGCTTTTTCCCAAATCTTTGGAATCTCGCGTGAGCTCGTCGCGGATTTCAGGGATGACCATTTCTCGGTTGACGGCCGCTAACACGCTGATCGAGACTGCGGCAATCACAATCGGTCGAATGCACCGGAACTTGGTGATCCCGGCAGCCATCATCGCGGTCATCTCCTGGTGGCGTTGCAGCCAAGTGACCGTAAACATCGCCGCTACCATCGCCAAGATTCCACTTACGCGATCAAACAGATCCAACGACTGGTAGGCGTAGTATTCCCCCATCACCGCGAGCAAGCTGCCATGTTCATCGGCATAGGACGTAAAGCTATCCAAATGCTGGAACGCATCGATCACTACAAACAGACCCCCCAGACTCAAGAGCGAGATCAAGAAGATCACCATGAATTGTCGCAAGACGTAACGATCGAGGATTGTCATCGAGGGCCAAGTCCGAACTGAATACCGGGGAAGCTGGGCTTGGAGCGTAGTTTTCTAGCCAGCTAGCGTCAAGAGAGTCGACTCGCCCCCCTGACTTCACTGCTGGCATGAGCTACGATGGGGCAAATGCAGGCCTGGACCGCTAATTTATTGCGCAATGTTGGAAAGGGATCGATCGATTTGGTCTTTCCCCCCTCGTGCCTGATTTGCATGGAAGAGATAATCTCACCGACTGAGGACATCGGGGTCTGCCAGCAGTGCCTAGAGGAGATCACTTCTGTCAAAGGACCTGTCTGCAGGAGGTGTGCCGCGCGGATTCCAGAAATACCTGGGCAGAAGGAAACGTGTCCTCGCTGCGAGAGAGATCGGTTGCGGTTCGATGCCACTTATTCGCTGGGTGAATACACCGGGCTGCTGCGAGATACTGTCATCCAGATGAAATCCGACCGATCAGAACGCTACGCGCGATTGTGTTCCAGACTGTTGCTTCTGCGTTTTGGTGAGCGACTGCGCGAACTGAATTTCGATGCGGTTTTGTCGATTCCAACCAGCCCCTGGCGCAGATGGATCCGGGGAACCAACGCCCCGGCCGTCATGGCGCAAGAAATAGCTTCTGCGATTCAAATCCCCCTGGCCAGGGGACTACTCGAGTGGGTCCGAACTCCACTTACGCAGCACGGCATGTCTCGAGCAGGACGCTTCCGCAATGTGCGGGGAAATCTCCGAGTTGCTCGGAGCTTTCGGTTCGACTCGCCCAGATTGCTCATCGTCGACGATGTTTTGACCACCGGAGCCACTTGTAGCGAGGCCGCGCGTGTGCTCAAGAGCTATGGAGCGGAAAAGGTAGTAGTGGCAGTTGTTGGGCGTACATCCGATGGTTGATGTCAAGCCAACAATTTGCCTATCCAAAGGGAGTTCTTCCCGTAAATCTCGAGGGATTCGTCCCGCGCGTGACTTGCCACTTGGCCCGAGATTCGCAAAATAGGGCTCCATGGAAACTAATTCGCCGGTGCCCGAGAAACTTCGCAAACCTTTCGACCCATTCCGCCGGGCCGTAGTTAGTGGCTTGGCCGTGCTGTTGCCTCCCCTGCTGACCATTGTCATTTTCCTCTGGGTAGCGAATACGGTAAACAGCTATCTATTGGAACCCATGGAGGCCGCGGTTCGCCAACTCTTGATCCGTCATTTGGATGGCGAGATTCGCACCCCCGACGAAGTGCCTGCCTCCGACATCCGAAGCGACGATTCTAATTCTGAGGGCCGACGTTATCACAAACTCAATAATCGCCAGCTCGTGCCGGGGGAATATTACGACTACCTGGTCAAGCAGGGAGTGCGCTCGATTCCCGATTCAGCCGATGAGTTTATCCAAGAATATGTCAGCCGCAAGTTTCTCACTCCCTACATTGTGATTCCCGCTTTCTTGTGCGTGTTTCTGTTGTTCTTGTATTTACTCGGTAAGTTTCTCGCAGCCGGGATTGGGCGAATCTTCTGGATCCAATTCGAACGAATCATCAACCGCTTGCCACTCGTGCGACATGTTTATTCCTCCGTTAAGCAAGTCACCGATTTCATGTTCAACGAAAAGCAATTGGAAGCCGCCCGCGTGGTGGCGGTCGAATATCCGCGTAAGGGGATGTGGTCGCTGGCCTTTGTTACCGGCGAGAGCATCCTCGATATTCGCATTGCTGCAAACGAACCGGTCCTGTCGGTTCTCATCCCCACTTCGCCGATGCCCTTTGCGGGTTTCACGGCGACAGTGCGAAAGAGTGAAACAATCGATTTGGACATCACCATGGATCAAGCCTTGCAATTCCTCATGAGCTGTGGAGTCGTGGTTCCTCCGCAGCAACTTGCCGAAGGAATAGGTAAAGCTCCGAGATTGTCGAGCGAGAGTTGAAGAGTCCGTCGTAAGACGTTGGTCGTTGGTCGTAAGTATAGTTTTCACGTTTCCCCTCCGGGCGCTAACGCTTACGGCTCGCCTTAAATATTTTCCCCCTTCCCCCTCATGCCCTCCCCCCTCATTCGCATTGGTACCCGAGCGAGCCGATTGGCCCTGTGGCAGGCCAACTCGGTTGCCTTGCAATTGAAAGGATTGGGAGTATCGGTCGAGATCGTAGAAATCCACACGCAGGGCGATGCGAATCAGAGTGGCCCCGTAGTCGAATTGGGTCTGCAAGGCTTGTTCACCAAGGAGATTCAGGCCGCTGTGCTGGCCGAGCGTGTCGATATCGCCGTCCACAGCCTAAAAGACTTACCGACGGGCTGCACGACTGGCCTCGCGTTGGCGGCAGTGGGAGAACGAGAAAGCTGCGCGGATGCCTTGGTGACTTCCGCAGCCGACAGCTTGGGGGCACTTCCTCCAGGATCGCGGATTGGAACCGGCAGTCTCCGCCGGCAGGCCCAACTAAAACACCTCCGCCCCGACTTAGTCGTGACAGACATTCGGGGAAACGTCGACACTCGGCTCCGCAAACTCGCTGAGGGACAGGTCGATGCCCTGGTGTTGGCCGCTGCCGGTTTGCAACGGCTGGAAATGGGGGAGCTCATCACAGAAATCCTGGGTCCCCCGCGAATCCTACCGGCACCAGGGCAGGGGGCCTTGGGAATCGAATGTCGTGCCAACGACCGGTCAACGTTTGAGATGCTCGCCCGACTTGAGCACACCGAAACTCGCTCCGCCACCGATGCCGAGCGTGCGATGCTGGCCCGACTCCACGCTGGCTGTTCCGCACCCGTCGGGGCCTGGGGAAGAATCGAGCAAGGCGAACTTGTTCTCGATGGCCTCGTGGCCTCACTCGACGGCCAGCAAGTACTCAAAGCATCGGCCAGTGGGCCGCCTGAAACCGCCTCGGCACTGGGTGACCAAGTAGCCGCGGAATTGCTCGCCCAAGGGGCCGAGGCAATTATTCAAACCGCCCGAAACCTTTTCGCCAAGATAGACAATTTCGGTTTCTTTGCGTTTTTGCCACGCTTCGGCTCGTTCGATGCGTTCACGCTCACGACGCTCCTTGGTTTCTTTTTGTTTTTGTTTGGATTCAGCTAAACGTCTTTGCCGCAACTCTTTAAGCAAAGCTTGCTCGTTAAAAAGTTTGCGGTTTTCGCCTCGAACTTTATTGAGTTCGTCTTGCAAATCCTTGATTCGTTTGATTTCCTCAACCGGATCATTCGGCAGATCGCTCGATTTCCAAAAACCAAGCCGAATCATCTGTTCAGCAACAAATGAATCACGCCCGCCTTGTTGACGGACATATTCGTAAAGTTCTTGTCGTGTGCGTGGTTGTTCCATAAAACTTAAATTGAAATTGATTGAAACGCACTTTACTCTTCGTAAAATACAAAGGACGTGATTGTTCAACTCCAGCGAAACTGAACTACTATGCGTCTTAGTAATCTCCGATTACAAACCGCTAAACGCATAGTAGTTCAATGTTTCGCACAGTAAAGAACAAGCCCGTGATGCGTAGGTTATCTAGCCGCAAGGACGACGAAACATCGCCCGGATTGCAAGGTAAATAAAGTGCATTTCAATCAATTTCAAAGACCTTTGTTAGTTCAGGAAGTTCGGGAAGTTGAGGAAGTTTGGGAAGTAAAATTGCTTTTCTTCCTCAACTTTCTAAACTTCCCAAACTTCTTAAACTCCCTCGACAGGTTCTAACTTACCTTTTTCATTTCGCAGTTTCAAAAGTGCAGTAATTATCAAGAAAATTGCTAATGAAACTAACGCAATAGCTGTGATTCCGTTGAACATTTTAACATCAAAACCAGTTGAACCAGACAGATTTCCGATTGCAAGTTTCGTCAAAGCCCAGAGCGTAATCGTCAAC
>CALMBE010000508.1 GCA_937860165.1 uncultured Planctomycetaceae bacterium | reverse complement strand
CAAACGACTTTATCCTGTACTATCGCCCGTCAACTAAATCGAGACAGACCACTAGTTTGAACGGATATATCCCTCAGACAAAGTCCACAGTTCCAGCGGAGTGAATTGAGATCGGCACGACACTTCGCAATCGCCCCAAGCTCATTTTCGACGCCTGAACTGGCCAACACGCTTGGACATCGCCATTCCCAGCAATTGCCTTTGCCCCCTTGCTGAGGCTGACCTTTTGAGTGTGTGTTCCGCCAGCTACAATTCCACACACACTACGATGGAACCAGTCGCCGAGGCCAATGCGGCGGCAGGGGTCAAGCTGCTGCGATTGGCCGAACAACTTGAATCGCATAGCGGCTTCGCTGCGATCCTAGCTAGCCTTAAAGCAGGGCATAGCGGGACCCTGGGCGGAGTCTGGGGGTCGTCGTGCGCGCTCTGTGCGGCGGCGATTGAGCGATGTTCCCCTGAAACGCTGGTGGTTGTTTTGCCCCACATGCGCGATATCGACTCTTTTGTCGAGGATGTCGCACTCTTCTCCGACGCCCAGGTCGATCAACTCCCTGCTTGGGAAACCGACTCCGGCGAACGGTTGCTCAATGACGAGATTTACGGCCAACGGGTGCGGGTGCTGAAAAAGCTCAGCCACACCGGGTCGGGGCGGGGCAACTTGCCGCGAATTTTGGTTACGGCGATTCAAAGTTTGATGCAGCCGGTGCCTAGCCGGGAATCGCTGGTCGCGGCGACGCGCACCATTCGCGTGGGTGAGGTGCTCGACGCCACTGAATTTACACGGTGGCTTGCCGAGGCTGGCTGCACCAGTACGACGGCGGTGGAATTGGCGGGCGAGTTTTCCATGCGGGGTGGGATTCTCGACATCTTCCCGCCCGACGCCGAACATCCGATTCGCTTGGAGCTGTTTGGCGATGAAGTCGAATCGCTGCGAATCTTCGATGTCGCCACCCAGCGGAGCTTGGAAACCGTCGACGCGGTCGACATCACCATACTCAAACCTACCACAGCGCACCGCACCCACTTGTCCGCTTATTTGCCCGGGGAAAGTTGGTTTCTGTTGGTGGAACCAAGCGAATTGGAAGAAGAAGGTCGATTCTACCACCAACGCTTGGAACGCCCCGAGGAGTTTTTCTCGGTGTCGCTCGCGCTGAGCGAAGTGGTCAAGTTTCCCTCGGTAACAGCGGCGGGAGTTCCGGCGGGGTCTTATGAATCGACGGCCCACATGCAGTTCGAGTCGGTCGAGCGGTTCAGCGGCGACGTGCATCGGGTCCGCGAAGAACTCGATTCAATCGCCTCGGATCAGCAGGTGTTTCTCGTCACTGAAACCGAAGCCGAGGCGGACCGGCTGCGCGAATTGTTTGCTTCGACGCAGCTCGCCGAGCGGAACCAACTGCAGTTTGTTATCGGCCGACTCGCCCGGGGATTTCGCATCGTCCACGAGCAAGCCTTGCTAATTAGCGCGGGGGAACTTTTCCAGCGATCGGAGATTTCTCGACCAACTCAACGGCAAACCGGTCGGGCCATCGATAGTTTTCTGCAACTTCGCGAAGGGGACCTGGTCGTCCATCTCGCGCACGGCATCGGGAGGTATCGAGGCCTGAAGCTGCTCAACAAGGAAGGGGGGGCCGAGGAACATCTCGAAGTCGAGTTTCACGGGGGCACCAAAATCTATGTTCCCTCGACGCGGATCGAACTGGTGCAAAAATACGTGGGGGGGCGACAGGTCCGACCTCAGCTCGCGCACATCGGCGGGCGCACTTGGATTCGGCAAAAGCAGGCCGCCGAAAAGGCTGTCACCGACTATGCCTCGGAGTTGTTGGAACTCGAGGCAGCCCGAAGCCTGCGGCCGGGCATCACCTTTCCCAGCGATACGGTGTGGCAACAGGAGTTCGATGCAGCGTTTCCCTACCAAGAAACTCCCGACCAATTAACGGCAGTCGCGGCAATCAAAACCGACATGCAAATTCCCAAGCCCATGGATCGCTTGCTCTGCGGTGATGTCGGTTTTGGCAAAACTGAACTAGCGATGCGGGCCGCGTTCAAAGCGATTGACGCCGGTTACCAAGTGGCGGTGCTGGTCCCCACCACGGTGTTAGCCGAACAACATTGCCGGACGTTTCGCCAGCGGATGGCGGAATATCCTTTCGAGATTGCCGGGCTCACCCGGTTTTGCAAAGCAAAAGAAGAACGTTCGATACTCGCGGGCATTGCCGAGGGCAGGATCGACTTGTTGATCGGCACGCATCGCTTGGTTTCGCCTGATGTGCAATTTCAAAACCTGGGACTGGTGATCATCGACGAAGAACAACGGTTCGGCGTGACCGTGAAAGACCGCCTCAAAGCATTGCGGGCGAGTGTCGATGTGCTGACCATGACCGCCACGCCGATTCCCCGGACATTGCACATGTCGCTGCTGGGCGCGCGAAGCATTTCCAATCTCGAAACGGCTCCCAAAGACCGCTTGGCCGTCGAGACGCGGATCGCCAGGTTCGACGAAGGTTTGATTCGACACGCGATCCTGCGCGAACTCAATCGAGGGGGCCAAGTATTTTTTGTCCACAACCGGATTCACGACATCCACAATCTCGCGGCCCGACTGCGAGAAATTGTGCCCGAGGCGAGCTTGGTAATCGGCCATGGTCAAATGGGTGAGACGCAGCTAGAAGATGCGATGCTGGGGATCGTGCGGGGTGAGTACGATATCTTGCTCGCCACGACGATCATCGAAAGTGGGCTCGACATTCCCAATGCCAATACGATTTTCATCGACGATGCCGATCGCTATGGACTGGCGGACCTGCATCAATTGCGGGGCCGAGTAGGGCGGTACAAACATCGCGCGTATTGCTATCTGTTGGTCGATGAGAATCGGCACCTTTCGCCTGAGGCCGCACGCAGGTTGCGCGCGATCGAAGAATTCAGCCAAATGGGGGCGGGTTTCGCACTGGCGATGCGCGACTTAGAAATCCGCGGGGCCGGCAACTTGCTCGGCACGCAGCAAAGCGGCCACATCGCCACGGTGGGCTATGAGTTGTATTGTGCCCTGCTGGAGAAGGCCGTCCGCCAATTGAAAAAGCTTCCCCCGCGGGATGCCATCGAGGTGCTCGTGGACCTCCCCGTGGCGGCGTTTTTTCCTCGGCAGTATGTCCCCGAAATGCGAACAAAGATTGACCTGTACCGACGGCTAAGCCGGATGGTCGAGGAACGCGAGGTCGAGGAATTTGCCGGTGAACTGACCGACCGCTTCGGCCCGTTGCCGGCTGCCGTCCAACAGCTACTACAGCTAGCACGGGTGCGGGTTTGGGCGCATGCCTGGAAGTTGAATTCGATCCATCTGGAAGACAAGTATCTCGTGCTTGGTTATCAAGGACGTCGGCAATTGGAGCTGTTGGTTGCCCGCAGTGGGGGGCACCTGCGGATCGCCGACGATCAAAGCGCCTACTACCCGTTGGGTGAGAAAATCGGCGATCCCTTGGCCATTCTCAGCGAAGTAGAATCGCTCTTGCGGCAGTCGGAAGTGGGGCACTAGAATCCCGCCGCTTTTCGTGGGTCGAACAACCACTCTTTGGGTTGCCGATCACGCCCGATGATTTCGCAATTCCCCCGCCTTGCTAGCGGCACCCATTGTGGTCCACTTCTGCCGTGGACAGGAGAATGAATCGTTCGTGCAAACCATTGCCAAACACTTGATTCATGTCGGCACAACTATCCTGGCAATCGCGTGCGCGGACTTCGCGGTCGCGCAATCACCCTTCGCGCCACCCCCACCACCGCAAGTCGCGCCTTCGGCAGTTCGCGGCCTCTACGACTCTCGGGAGCAAGGCTCTAGTTTCGAGGCGCTGGGCGCTAGTCAGAATTCAGCGGCAACCGCGATTCCTGTACAGAGTCCGGCAAGTGCAATTGAAATTGATCCTTCGGTGACTCCTACTCCCAGCGATCTGGGATCGGCCAAGCCCCTGGAAGGGGGAGAGATTGTCGCCCGAATCGACGGCGAGATCGTGCTGGCCAGCGATGTGCTCTGGCAAGTGAACCTGATCATCGAGGCCAATCGGGGCCGCATTCCCCCCGATCAATTGGCAGAAGCCCAGCGGATGTTGCTCCGTCAGCAGGTCATGGGATTGATCGACACCAAAGTGCTGTACGCGGATTTTCGCCGAAAGATCCCCGCGGAAAACTTGCCGAAGATCGAAGAAAACTTGCTCGAACCCTT
>CALMBE010000507.1 GCA_937860165.1 uncultured Planctomycetaceae bacterium | reverse complement strand
CGCCGGAGTACCAGCGTGAGCATGGCACCCCAAAATGAATAACTGATCGGCCCTGAGCACCCCTGGGGAAATCCCGACTGGGGGTCACCCCCCGAGAGTCCAACCGGGGGGTAATAGCGAATGCAACCTTTTTGACGGATAATCGCTGAGAGACTGATCCAAACTGCTTTCTGGCAGATGGCGGTTTTGGCGGGTTCAACTGCTGGTTTCCTCCCAACGCTAGGAGGGAACAATCCCCACGAACCGCGATTTTGCTGACCCAACCTGCCTATTTGCTATAATGAAGCGGGAGCAATTTCTGAAAACCCAGCTACTACGCGAACAGAGTCCATGGGTCTTGTAGAACTATTCAAAGTCACCTGCGTGACGTGTCGGGCCAAGCTGTCGGTTCGCGATGAGCGACTGGTCGGCCAGATTCTCGCTTGCCCCAAATGCAACAGTATGGTCGAAGTCGCTCGACCCCAATCTCCCGCTGACGCGACCAACTCGATGGCAGCGGTGGCTGCGATGGCTACCCAGGAAAGTTCCGCCTCCCTAATGTTGGAAACTCCGGGCCCAACTGGCGGCGAAGTTGCGACGCCACTCGCCTCACTCCCCGAACTGACAAGTGTGCTCGACAACGCCGTTACGGCTCAGACCAAGATGCTTCTCTGGTCCTTGGCAACTGTTGTGATTGGTGCTAGCGCCACCGGTGCTTACCTGCTTTTGCAGAATCGGCACTCACACAATAAGCCCCCTGCATCGCTAACCCATACAGTGACTGCCAGTCAGGCCGATGCCCCCGACGCGGAACCAATTCGCTCCAATTCAACCCCACCACTGCCCAGTCCAGTTGCTGAGGCCGATGTTCCTACTGCAGCTCGGATTGCCTCCGTACCGACTGTTGCTCAAGAAGTTTCCCCTCCGATGCTGGAAAACACCACCGCAAGTCAGCCGACGGTCGAGGCAATCTCTGTGGAGCCTGACCCGGTTACTTCGAAAACAGATCCCTCCGAAAAAACTTCCCCCGAACCACCCGCTCCATCAAAGCTGGTGGTCGAACCCGCCGATACGCCGCGACTGGCCCGTAAATTCGACCCCCTGCGAATCGATCCAGACCAGTTAGATTTGGCCTCGCTCGGCAGCCAGAGCCAGTCGCAGCCGGCTGAATCTTCCACCGTCGCGCTGAACATGGGGAGAGAAGTTTCTCAACCCCGATCTGCGAAGTCCCTGGCATCGATGGGTGTCCGGTTGAGCGAGGATCACAACCCTCCACTCACCAATCTTGCTGCCGAAAATCGGATTCGCAGCGTGTTTCCCTCGGTGGCAGTCCAGGACATGCCGATTACCGATTTTCTATTCCTGATAAGTAAACTGAGCGGCGTTCCGGTGAGTGTGTCCCCCGAGCAACTGCAAATGGCTGCTGTAGCGCACAATGAACGTGTGACGTTTGAAGCGGCGGATATCAGTCTTTTCGACGCGCTCCAGCGGGTCCTCGAACCACGACGCCTGGAGGCAACCCTCGTCGGGCCGCAGATCGTGGTCGTCCGCCAGGACGCCGATCAGGTTCGTACTGTCGACTATCCAGTCAACGATCTCATCGGAACTCAAGCCACATCGAAAGATTTCGCCCGCTGGATTCCTCAACTCATCGCGCCCCAGACTTGGAACACAGCCGGCGGCAAGGGCACGATCACTGAGACCCAGGGTTCGCTCCATATCGAGCAAACGCAAGCGGTTCACTACGAAGTGCTGTTTTTCCTCGAACGAATTCGACTCGCAAGAGGCCTCGCCTTGCGGAGCCGGTTCCCGGAAGCGCTCCTGTCCGACAAACCTCTGGAAGTCGTAATCGAAGATCAACTATCGGCTCCCACCACTTTCACTTTTTCTCAAGCGACTCCGTTGGCTGAGGTATTCTGTCACTGGCAGGGGGAACTCGGACTCCCGGTGTTTGTGAACTGGTCGGCACTTGTCCAGGAAAACTTGTGGCCCGAGTCGCGTATGACTTGTAGCGTGACCAATCGACCCTGGAGTGATTCGCTCGACGCGGTGCTCGGTCCCCTCAAACTAGGATGGCGCGCAGCCCCCGGCGGGGCAATCGAGATCACCTCGCGCGAATCCCTCGCAAACAACCCCCGGATCGATATCTACCCCACCAACCAATGGCGGGGTGACCTTGCTTCAGAGACAGTAATTCAAGACTCCACAAACCAACTCACCTACACCCGCCGCTTGCGGCTTAGCGTTCCTTAAACCCCCACGCCCAACGTCCGATCCACTGCCTCGGCGATTCGCCGACACTCTTTCATCATCGTTTCAAACTGTGCGAAGTTGAGCGATTGATAACCGTCGCTGAGTGCCTTGTCGGGATTCGGATGAATCTCGACGATCAAACCATCGGCCCCCGCGGCGATTGCTGCCTTGGCCATTGAGGTCACCAGGGCCGTGTGCCCCGTGCCGTGGCTGGGGTCGACCACAATCGGCAGATGCGTCCGCTGTTGCACGTAAGGAACCGTGGCCAACGGGAGAGTGAATCGGGTGTGACTCTCGAAGGTGCGAATCCCGCGCTCGCAGAGCATCACGTTTTGATTACCGCCGTCGAGAATATACTCCGCGGCGAGCAGAAACTCGTCGATCGTCGCGCTCGGTCCCCGCTTTAACAATGCCGCCCGATGCGACTTGCCCACGGCTTCGAGCAATCGGTAATTCTGCATGTTCCGCGCACCAATCTGCAATACATCGGCGTACTTGCTGACAAGGTCGACATCGTCTGGCGAAACCACTTCGGTCACGATTGCCAATCCTGTTTGCTCACGGGCCTCGGCAAGCAGTTTGAGACCCACTTCCTTGAGACCTTGAAAACTATAAGGGCTGGTCCGTGGCTTGAATGCCCCCCCACGCAATGCCGAAGCGCCTGCCGCTTTCACAGCATGGGCGCACGCCAGGATTTGCTCCTCGGTCTCCACCGAACAAGGCCCGGCAATCACGCCGATTGTGCCTTTGCCAACCGATAAGCTGCCAGCCGTGATCACGCTGCTCTCGGGCTTGAGTTCTCGGCTCGCCAATTTGTACGGTGCCAGAATCGGCAGCACCTCATCCACCCCAGGGCAGCTTTCCAGCGAACCGATCCCCGCGACACGTTCTTCGCCTACCGCGGCAATCACGGTCCGCTCTGTCCCTTGGATCACAACCGGCTTAAGGCCAAGGGCCTCGACATGGGCGACCGCATTGTCGATGTCCGGTTGTCCGGTGCCGCGTTTCATTACAATAATCATGGTTTACTCCGAGAAAAAGAAGCTGTCTGGTTTTGCTTTCCGATTTAACTTACGACCAAAGACTTACGCCTTACACCCTCTTCCAACAAAAAAAGCCCCGAGAACCGCTGGGGTGCTCGGGGCTTGTGGGTGATATTAGCGTACCATGTCAGCAGCTACGCACTCCCTCTAGCCCCGCCACCTCTATAAAAAAAGTAGCGAGTGGTGCTAAACAGGAAGTAACCATACGTGGCTGACATAAGTCCATTCTGGGCAGGAATTGCGGAGTTGGCAAGCGGAAAAATCTAGGTCTCAGGAGAACTGCAAAGTCGAATTATTGAACCGCCAAGGTCGCCAAGCACGCCAAGAAGAAATTGAGAAAAGAGAAAAGCAATTGCATGATGATCATCTACGAGCCCTGCGACAAACGCACTTAGAATTTCAAATTACACGGGAATTGTAGTGCCAATTGGGGTTGATTGAGCGTTTTGCAAAAGTCCAGTGCATGACATCCGATCGGAACAGATGCGCAAAATGGGGCTGGACGATGCGAATCGATGAGGTGTACCATAGCAGACGGCTTGCTACACTTAGCGATCTATGCTCCGAATCGCAGTGCCCGAGAAACTTATAGGTTTATAGCCTCTTTGTATCATTCTCGAATGCCCAGGATCTTGTCATGAGTCACTTGCTCCCTACTTCGTGTCGCCTGTTCTTTGTTGCCGGTTCCATTCTGCTATGTGTGCAACAGGATCTCCCAGTAAGGGCTGACGAGGAACGAGTGGGGCATTCCTCGGATGGCAGGGTCATTACTCCGGTCAATCAAGCACTTACCCCCTGGGGCGATCAACTCGATTTGCCGGGAATGCGGCCGCAGGCTGTGGCACTCGCTCCCAACGGGAAACTGCTGATCACGGCAGGCAAAACACATGAGTTGGTGGCGGTCGATCCAGCCACTCGGCAAATACTGCAGCGGGTGGCATTGCCCAATGAGCCGCCGGGCACACTTGCCCAAGAACCAGTCTCGGATCAGATTCTGCATCCCGACGAGGAAGGGCAAATAAGCTTTACGGGACTTCTGTTCTCCCCCTCCGGAAAAACGGTGTTTATGAGCAATGTCAATGGCTCGATCAAAGTCTTTGATGTGAGCATAGAAGGTGTACTCACGCCGCGCGTTGCTTGGAGGCTGCCCAATGCCGATGCTCCCCGTCGCGATGAAGAGATACCCAGCGGCTTGGCCGTCACGCCTGATGGCAAGCGACTTTTGATATGTGGCAATCTTTCCAACCAATTACTCGAACTGGACACCGAGACTGGCAAAGTGGTGCGTAGCTTTCCCGTGGGGGTTGCCCCCTACGATGTTGTTTTGGTTGGCGACAAGGCGTATGTCAGTAATTGGGGTGGCCGCCGACCCGGTGCCGACGATCTCACAGGACCCGCCGGACGAGGCACGGTAGTCCGGGTCGATCCCGTGCGACACATTGCAAATGAGGGTTCAGTGAGTGTGATCAATCTGCGCGATGGTAAAGTGGAAAAGGAATTGCTCACCGGCATGCACGCCAGCGGCTTAGCCGTGTCGCCGCAAGGCGAGTACGTGGTCTGTTGCAATGCCTCGAGCGACTACTTGAGTGTGATTGAAACCAGTACGGATGAGATCGTCGCCAAGCTGTGGGCTAAAGCGAATCCCTCCGAGTTGTGGGGAGCTTCCCCGAATGCAGCCTGTTTCGACGCGGCGGGCAAACGGCTCTACGTAGCCAACGGTTCCCAGAATGCTGTGGCGATCTTTGCCTTCGATCGCAACGATCCGCAGGAAACCAAGCTAGTGGGTTTGATTCCCGTGGGTTGGTACCCGGGAGCTGTCCTGACAAACCCAGAGCGCGAGGAATTGATCGTGGCCAATATCAAGGGTCTTCCCAAACAACCGCAGCGAGACAGTGAAAATGGGGCAGAGGGTTTCAATTCCCATCATTATTCGGGTTCGCTCAGCTTTCTGCCGGCGGTCGATGAGGGTCAACTTCCAGAACTTTCTGAGCAAGTCGCCAGGAACCTGCGGGCCCCACAGATTGCCGCAGCGAAATTGCCTCCCCGCCCCGATCAACCAGCCCGGGCGATTCCGGAGCGGATTGGCGAACCAAGCCTGATCAAGCATGTGGTGTACATCATCAAGGAAAACCGCACTTATGATCAAGTGTTTGGCGCGTGTGGACGCGGTAACGGTGATCCTTCGCTGTGCATCTTTGGGAAGGAAATCACTCCTAATCACCACAGGTTGGCTGGTGAATTCGTCCTGCTGGACAACACCTATTGTTGCGGCATCTGTAGCGCGGACGGACATCAATGGAGCACGGCTGCGGCTTCGACGGATTATATGGAAAAGAGTTTCGCCGGGTTCCCTCGCAGCTATCCCGACGGCATGGGCACCGATGAAGACGACGCCCTCTCGTATGCCCCCAGCGGTTTTCTGTGGGACAATGCCTTGCGGCACGGAAAGACCATTCGCAATTACGGCGAGTTCATGGGGCCTTCAGTGACCTGGGCTGATCCAACCAAGCCGGGTGAACCCGACTTTCTGGCCAGCTACCGTGCCTGGAAGGATGGCACTGGTGATGTGGTCTTCAAATGCTGGCCGAGCGTCGAAAGTCTGAGAGCGATCTCTCCGCTAGACTATCCGGGTTGGAGCATGTCAGTTCTCGATCAGTTCCGGGCTGACTTTGTCATTCGCGAGTTGGCAAAGTTCGAGAAAAAGGGCGAGTACCCTCAGTTGGTGATCATTTGCCTGCTCAATGACCACACCTGGGGCACCTCTCCCAACGGTCCCACCCCGGCGGCATGTCTGGCCGACAATGATCTGGCCCTCGGTCGCGTTGTGGAGGCCCTCAGTCACTCCCGATTCTGGCCCGAGATGGCGATTTTCGCCATCGAAGACGATCCGCAGTCCGGGTGGGATCATGTGAGTGGCTACCGGACGCTTGCCTTCTCTGTCAGTCCCTATGCCAAGCGTGGTGCCGTAGTCAGCGAACAATACAACACGACCAGCATTTTGCGGACCATCGAACAAATCCTGGGAATGCCGCCGATGAATCAGTTCGACGCCAGCGCCACACCCATGACGGCTTGCTTTGTCGACAAGCCAGACTTGACACCTTACACTTGCGAAAAAGCTTTGATTGCACTCGACGAGATGAATCCTCCCGCTCAAGCGATTACCGACCCCGTCCTCCGCGAGGACGCACTGGTCTCAGCGACACTCAACTTCCGCGAAGTGGACCGGGCTCCGGAAGACGTCTTGAATCGCATCCTGTGGCGGGCAGTGCGGGGCAGTCAGGATCCCTATCCCACATGGGCCGTTACAAGCAATCTGCCAGAAGACGATGACGATTGATCTGCTGCTGGCTGTCAACCGGACCGTTACCCGAGAAGGCGCGAATGGGGGTCTCAAGCAATGACTCTTAACAACTCTGTGGTTCTACCTCCCCACGGCGAGAGCGACGTCAATCATTCGTCGCACAGGTCCGATTGGTCTCTGGCCCATTTGGGACCGGTTAGCCAAGCGTTAGGCTGGGCTCAAAAATAACTTCCCCATTTCAATAAAACCACAGAGCCACGGAGGACACTGAGGGAAAAAGTGGCAGTAATTAGGCGAGCCGTAAGCAGACCACACGAGTGGGTGTGGTGCCCTCGCCCGGAGCTGTAGTTGTCAGTTGCCAGTTGTCCGTGGTCAGTAGCAAGTAATTCCCCATTTCACTGACCTCCGGCTGTCATTTCGAGGTACTCCGAGAAATCTGGCCAGATCCCTCGGAGTACCTCGGGATGACAATTGGCTTCGCACCTGAATTCCAACAGTCCAGATTACTCCCCATTTAATTATCCACTCCGTGTTCTCCGCAACTCTGCGGTTAACTTGAATTACTATTACACGGTTCGCTGACAAATCTGTCCAGTTTCCTTATGACGCAGGATAACTTTGGTGCTGCCATCGGTCATGCGTTCTTCTTTAATGAGAAAGTACTCGCCGTTGTAATCCTGCCGCGCGTGCGCCGGGTCTTCAGCCGACGAGTGGCCGCGCCATTGGTCGAGCTTGATCGGTTCCCACTTCTTGGTCTCGATCGATTGGTAGGCAGCGTCGATGATGGCGTTGACGACGTAACCGTCGTAAAAGGTCTCGCGGGGAGTCGTTCCGCTGTCCAGCGAGTTGAACATGTCGTCAAACATGTCGCGGTAACCAAGTGCCGCGACTTCGTCCCCCACGGGGAACAACCAGCCGGCGTTCGCCTCGGCTTTTTCGGCGACGTAGCCGTTTTGGCCATTGGCGGAGAACATTTCCATGCCAGTCCGCAACCAGTGATTCAACCAGATCACCCCTTCAGTGCCGGAGACTTCATCCCGCAAGTCCATGCCGCCGCGGAAAGACCAACTGACTTCAAATTGGCCGATGGCCCCGTTCTCGTAGCGGACCAAGCCGATGGCATGGTCCTCGGCATCGATCGGATGGACTTGGGTATCTCCCCAACAAACCACCTCGACTGGTCGCACTTCCTTTCCAATAAAAGACCGCGCGATTTCGATGCAATGGCAGCCCAAATCAATCATTGCTCCACCGCCGGAACATTCCTTGTTCCAGAACCAGTCGCTGTGCGGCCCCGAATGGGTTTCACGCGACCGCACCCAATTGACCTTACCAATGGCACCGTGTCTCACCGATTCCAAGGCCTTGAGTGTCTTGGACGTGTAACAAAGATCTTCCAGATAGCCGTGAAACACACCCGCTTTCTCGACAGCTGCGAGCATT
>CALMBE010000506.1 GCA_937860165.1 uncultured Planctomycetaceae bacterium | reverse complement strand
GGTCGAGATACGTGCCGATTTTGGCTCGGCAAATGACCAAGCGGAGGTCGTGAAGTTTGTAAGCCAGTTCAGAGAGTAGGCCGGGTCGGTCGAACGTAAAAACCTCCACGATGGTTTGAGTGTCCGATTGCACGTTATCAATATGCACTTCGTTGGCCATCTCGGTGAGTTTTTTGGTGGCGGCGGCCCGTTCTTGTCCCCAGACGCGGCGAAATTTGGGTGGCCGGTCACTGGTTAACGAAGACAACATCCCCACGGCAACTTGTTTCAATCGTGCCGGGTCGGCTGCTTGGGTCGATTGCGAGTCGGTTGCCGTATAGTGCACCATCACCAGATCATCGGCCAGCACGTCGATGTCGGCCGCCAAGATTTCTAAACCGGCTTCGCTCAGTGCGCCGGCCATGCTGGAAAACACCCCGCGCCCCACGCCCTGGCTGACCCCCGCATGACATTGGACGGTCTTCGAGTCGCTGTGGTACTCGCACCACGCATCGGCCTGTCCTTCGGTCAGTTTTCGCAAGCGGGTGAGCGTTGCGACGATCTGCTCGGGTGATTGGCTTACGAGGTGGCTCGCTGGCAAGGCATCGAGCTGTCTCGCATACCAATCGTCGGCTAGTTGCGCGGGTGAGAGCGCCTTGAGCACCGCGGCGGTATGCGCGGTAAGTTTCGCGCGAAAGCTGGTGGAATCTTGGTCTTCGTAGTAATTTGCCATCCGCCCGTACACGTCCGACAGCACGTCCTTTTTCCAATCGGTGAGCACGTCGGGCCCGACGGCAGCGAGATCGGCACAGGTCATCACAAACAACATCCGCAGTCGATCGCGGCTTCCCACTTGTCGAGCAAATCCTTCCAACATGCGGATATCGGAAGTGTCGCGGCGAAAGGTGAGATGCGACATCGTCAGGTGTTTATGCACTAGGAAGACAATATCGGAAGTCGTCCGCTCATCGAGTTCAAAGAGCGCACAGGATTCTTCCGCGATTCGTTTGCCGACTTCGCTGTGATCCTCTTCAAATCCCTTGCCGAGATCATGCAGCAGGAGGGCCAGATGAAAAGCCCGTTTGTCGACGATCTCACGATAGGCCCTGCCCAGTCGGTGGTCGAGGTCCGAGAAACCGACTGCCTCGCGGACGGCTTGCAGCGAATGCTCATCGACCGTGTACTTGTGATATTGATTGAACTGCAACAAGCAGCGGGCGTGACGCATGGCGGGGATGACTTTTTCGAGATATCCCAACTCATGCAATAACGTGAGTGTGCAACCCACCGAAGTGGGATCGGCGAGCATGTCATAAAACTGGCGACGCAATCCGGCCGAGACTTCGTCGGGAAATTCTGGGGCCGCCAATAGTAGCGTAGAATAGGTGGGTTGATCGAGCGTTTTGTTTTCACGGGCAGCCATTTCCACCAACCGCAACACTTCACTCAGGTCACTCTTGACTTTCGCAATTCCGGCGGGAGTCAGTGAAATCGTACTTGGACCGACGCGAACCATTCCGTCGATCGTTTTGGTAAACAGGGGATCGAGCACCCGAGAGGCAGCGGAACGTGTTTCCAGACTTGCCTCGCGGCGGCGTACCAACTGCCAAACGTGGTTGGTGTGCCGGAAATAGTCACGCATGAATTGCTCGACGGGCAGGAGTCCGCTCCGCTGCTGAAAACCGAGCCACTCGGCGACTCGCAACTGCTCGGCCCGGTCGAGCATGTCGGCACTATTGCCCGCTTGGAAGTGCATCTCGTTTCGCAAACGGAGCAAGAACTCCGAGGCCGATTGCAGCCGGTGGTGATCGAACTTAGAAAGGGCCCCCAAGAGGTGCAGGCGATCGGGATCGGACTCGCCGAATTCCGCGAAGCCAAGCCAGCGGAGCAAATTCAAATCGCGCAGTCCGCCGCGCGAGCGTTTCACATGTGGCTCCAAGAGATACACACTGTCGCCGTATTGATCCCGTTCCTGCTTGCGGGCATCTAGAAATATCTTGCACAGGGTCTTAGAGTTCTTGCGGACCATTTTTTCAAAGCCAGTCCGGAACTCATCGAACAAGGGCCGCGAACCCACCAGCAGCCGCGCGTCGATGAGCGAAGTACAGATCACGGCATCGGTCCGCGCTAGTTGGGCGGCCTCGGCCGGTTTGCGAATGCTGGAGCCGAGTTGCAGGCCGATGTCGAACACCCCTTGCGTGAGCGGTCTGAGTATCTCGGCCACCTGCTCGCCGCGCAAGGTTTTGTAGAGAAACATCAGATCGACGTCGGAGTAGGGCGAACACTGCCTGCGACCGTGACTTCCCAGGCAGACAACCGCCAGTTGCGAACGCAGTTCGTCGGATTTGGCAGAGCTCGACGCGAGGGTGGTGTCGAACAACCGCATGATCAAAGAATCTAAGAGCGAGGCGAACTTGGCCGAGACTTGGGCCCCCGCGAGTCCTCGGCCATGCACATCGCGAATTTCCTGGCGACGTTGTAGGAGTTCATCGCGGAGCATCCGAAGAACTTCCGCAAGCGGGGAGCTGTTTGTCATGAATCAAGTTCCGCGTTGCTCACCGATTCATCGCTGAATTGTGGAGAGGAGCCGGGCTCAGAGGGCACCGCCACCCGTTTCGCCCGTGCGGATGCGAATCACATCGGTCAGATCGGAAACAAAGATTTTACCATCGCCGATTTGACCTGTTTGCGAGGTCTTTACAATCGTGTCGATCACGGCCTGTACCCGATCCGCGACCACAGCTACTTCGATCTTTACCTTAGGAACAAAATCGACGGCATACTCGGTGCCGCGATAGGTTTCTGTGTGACCTTTTTGCCGTCCGAACCCGCGGACTTCGGTAATCGTCATCCCGGCAATTCCCATTTCACTTAGGGCGTTCTTGACATCTTCGAGTTTGAAATGGCGAACGATCGCTTCAATTTTTTTCAACATGGGAATCCCCGTGATTGTGTTGGTGTTTCCGAGAAGTCCGCACTTACTCGGGGTGGAAATTTGGTGGTTAGTGGCTAGTTGTCAGTTGTAGGCCGGAACAAGGTACTCCGCAGTTCCGGCAGTGCAGGCAAGTCAATATCTGATCCTCCGGGCGAGGGCACCGCACCCGCTAGTGTGGTCTGCTTACGGCTCGCCTGAGATTGTTTTTTCTTTCTTCACATCATCAATTTCACATCACACATCTCACATTCTTCCTCCGGGCGAGGGCACCACACCCCCGTTTGTGTGGTCTGCTTACGGCTCGCCTTTTACTTATACAAAAATGTAACCCTCTTCACCGTGTTCCGCGATATCGAGTCCACGTACTTCGTTATTCTCATTAACGCGCAGCCCCAGCACAACATTGACAAGCTGGAGAATAATGAAAGTGGCGACGAGGCTAAAGATCCAAGTGACCGCCACGGCCACGAGTTGGCCGGTCATCACCCCGCCGCTTTCAATCATTCCCAGGGGTTCGCCCCCGGCGATATCCCAGCAGGCCCGCGTGGCAAACACGCCTGTGAGTACGGCACCCAGGGTCCCGCCGATGCCGTGGACACCAAACGCATCGAGCGAGTCGTCGTAACCAAACTTGCCCTTGAGCTTGCCGCAAGCCAGGGCACACACAACACCCGCTAGGGCACCCATCAGCAAGGCCGGCATGGGCCCCACGAATCCCGCCGCTGGAGTAATGCAAACCAACCCGGCGACTGCCCCCGAGGCGGCCCCGAGAACGCTTGGCTTGCCATTGGTAAGCCATTCGTAAAACGACCAACCAAGCAGTCCCGCAGCCGCGGAGAAATGGGTCGCCGCGAAGGCGCTGGCTGCCAAATGATCGGAGGCCAATTCACTGCCGGCATTGAAGCCAAACCACCCAACCCACAGCATGGCGGCCCCGAGCGAGGTGTAGGTGAGATTGTGAGGTCGCAGATCGGCGGTGCCGAAGCCTTTGCGTTTTCCAAGCATCAAAGCACAGACAAGTGCGGACACCCCGGAGCTAATATGCACTACCGTCCCCCCGGCAAAGTCCAGGGCTCCCCCTTTGATGGCATGATCGGAGCCAAAGGCCAGAATACCTCCCCCCCAGACCCAGTGGCACAAGGGGCAGTACACAAAGGTCCCCCACAGAATACTGAATAAGACCATCGAGCTGAATTTCATCCGCTCGGCAAAGGCACCACAAATCAGTGCGGGGGTGATGATAAAGAACATCCCTTGAAACAGCATGTGCGTATATCGCGGGATGACTCCTTCCATCGGTTCCGTCGGGGCCTTGGTCGATTCATCCCAGACACGTTCGACATTTTTCATGAACAAGTAGTCGGTGTTGCCGATGTAGGGACTAAATTTACTGCCGAACTCATCGGCATGGTTGCCACCAAAGGAAAGGCTATAACCATAGAGGGCCCAGATGACGGTCATCAATCCCATCAAGAACAAACACTGCATCATGATGCTCAACACATTCTTGCTGCGGACCAAACCGCCGTAGAACATCGCCAACCCTGGGGCACTCATGAACAGCACCAAGGCACTCGAGGTGAGCATCCAGGCGTTGTGCCCGGCGAGGGCGGCAGCATCGGCCTTGGCGGCGACTTCGCTCAACTCCTGCGCTTCGGCAGGAGCACATACCAATAAAGTACCGGTGACTAAGCATGCGGAAAAAAGAAACCAAATGAACTTTTGCATATCTATCTCCGCCTCGAGGAAAGAGTCGCCGTCTTAAACAGGATTGAGGACTGAGAACAAGGGCGAGTTCGACCCCGGCAGACCAGCCTAGTGCTTTGTCAGACTGAAAAATGAGGGTGCCATGGTCACGGCGGTACTCCGCAGTGGCCATGCTTGTTCGGCAATTCACATGCTCACGCCGGAGTACCAGCGTGAGCATGGCACCCCAAAATAACGCTTTGACACAGCACTAGTAAGATAAAATCACGGCAAGTTCCAGTAAAGTAGCCCAGGCGAAGCAAATGAAAAAAACCTTCAGCGCGACTTTTGCCAGGGGATATCACCTACCTTTGCGGCAGCATTGACACTGCGGGCTAGGACAAAGAGTAAATCTCCCAGGCGATTGAGATACTTGAGGGCCCCGGGGCGAACCGTTTCGGTCTCTCCCAGGGAAACCACCAGACGTTCGGCCCGTCGACAGATGCAGCGACAAAGGTGCAGCCAAGCTGCCCCGGAGGTTCCTCCTGGCAGGATGAAAGTGCTTAGTTCAGGCAGGTTCGCGTCGAATTGATCAATCCACTGTTCGAGCCGCGCGATATCGGAATCCTGCAAGTAGTCGGTTCCCATTGTGGCCACGTCGGGAGTGGCAAGCTCCGCACCTAGATCGAACAATTGATTCTGGATCGACGCTAAAAGTTTGTCGCAGGGCTCTTCGAGCTGCGTAGTGCGGGCTACCCCCAAAGCGGCGTTCAATTCGTCGATGCACCCAAAAGCTTCGATTCGGGCATGGCATTTTGCCACGCGACCCCCTCCATAGAGTCCCGTGCTGCCGTCGTCGCCCGTTCGTGTATAGATTTTCATTTGCAGCAGTGACCGATGCGCACCAGTTGGTGGGTATTGTCGATTCTCGCGGTATTGCCATTTGAACCGTCAATAATGATCTTATCGATTGTAGACTACTTCGCGTGTCCGTGGACCTGCTGGCTAGGCCCATAAATCGGGGCAATCGCGAATGAGAAAGCCCAGAAATCAGATATGACCAGTTCCCGCTTCCGCGGCTGGCTGGTGTGACCACGGTGACGAGTCGGTTTTTTGAGGGTTTACAGGTAGGTTTTGGCTAGGGGAGAAGCTAGAATCTAGCGGCAGAAAAGTTTGCCTAGATTACCGGATCCACGGTGGTTCTGGTTCAAAACGGTGAAGCCGATTGACCCTCCCGCCTAATTTTCCCTCAGCGAGACCTCCATGACTGGAAAGTTCACACGTTGCCTGATCTCGGCTGCCTCGGTGGCACTGTTCTGGGGGCTCCTTCCCGTCATTCACACGGTAGCGGGCGAAGTCGGTTCCACCCTGAACCTTCTTTCCATGAGCACGGTGATTGCCGAACAAGCTCCCAAAAAAGATGCCGAACCCCAGTCGGCTGAGGAAAAAACCCCCGAAAAGTCGGCGGACGAGGCTCCAGAGGAGTCCGCGGACGAGGGATCGGGGACCGACAGGACAAAATCGAAGTCCGATCAATCGAAAGCCGGTAAATCGAGCGCTTCCGCCGAGAAAAAAGCTTCGGCAGACCCGGAACCCCCTGAAGATTCCAAAGAAAAAGCGGCAGACGACGAAACCGAGGCTCCGGATAAAGAAGGCCCCAAGCCGTTCGTTGTCAAACGCAAACCACTCAAGATCGAAAGTACCCTCGACGGTGTTTTTGTAGCGGCCCAGATGCAGGAGGTCGCCATTCGCCCCGAGAGTTGGTCGAGCTTCAAGGTGCTGGAGGCCGTGCCGCACGGCACGGAGGTTAAGCAGGGAGATTGGTTAGTCCGTTTCGACGCCGACGATCTCGAAGAAAAGCTAGCCCAGGAGGCAATCGATCAGCAATTGAACGAACTGGCCTTGATGAAATTAGAAGAGCAGTCGCCCCGCGATCTGAAACTCTTAGAACTTGCCTATCAAGAGTCCAAAGAGCGGTACGACCAACTGGTCGAAGATCACGAACACTATTTGGATACGGATCGCCCCCATTCCGTGCGAGTTGCTGATTACTACTATGACTCGGCCAAGGAAGATTTGGCTTCGCAGGAAGAAGAGCTCACGCAACTCAAGAAGATGTACGAGGCCGATGAGCTAACCGAAGAAACGGAAGCCATCGTGTTGCGGCGTCAAGAATTCTCTGTGGATACTGCGAAGCTGTATTTGGATCTCCACGCTGCCAGCCGCGACTATTCCTTGAAGTATCAATTGCCGCGGACCGATCTCACCTACGAGAATGCCCTCAAACAAGCCAAGCTAGCCTTGGAGCAAGCCGAAACTGCTAAGAAAATCGCCACGTCGCAAAGTACCTTTGAACTCGAAAAAGCGCGAACCGCCCGGGCCCGAAGTGTGCAAAACCATGCCAAGCTGCTTGGCGATCGGGCGTTGATGGAACTGCGGGCCCCAGCGGACGGAACGGTTTACTACGGTCGCTGCATCAACGGTCAATGGGCCGAGTTGAGTTCCCTGTCAACCAAGCTCATTCCCCATGGGACGATTACGTCGAACACGGTGTTGATGACAATTGTCAAGCAACGTCCGCTGGTGGTGACCTGTTATCTCGGCGAGAAGGGACTGCCAGACTACAGGAAAAGCCAAGACGTCCTCGTGATCCCCGCGGTCGATGACAAAGCGGAAGTCAGCGGCAGGATTGAAAAGCTCGCCACTGTCCCGGGGAGTAGCAGAAAGTTTGAAGTCCAAATTGAAATCACGGGACGCGATTTGCCTGATTGGCTAGTCGCTGGGATGAGCTGTTCGGTCAAGGTCAAGACCTACAACAAACCCGATGCCCTGCTGGTGCCCAAGGACTTGGTGCAAACCGATGAAGAGAACGAGAAAGTGAAATACGTGATGTTGCTCGAACGCGAGAACGAAGAACCCGTGCGCAGGGAAGTCAAGCTCGGTCGATCCAAGGAAAAGCTGGTCGAAGTCCTCTCAGGACTTGCCGAAGGGGACAAGATTGTCAAGGAAGAACCGAAGAAAGAGGACAAGGAGTAGGAAGTCAGTGGTCAGTGGCTAGTGGCTGGGGGTAAGGTTCTGTCATTCCCGCGAAGGCGGGTTTCCAGTTCCTTCCTTCATCTCTCACGAATGTAAAACTGTGAACTCCTTACGACTTACGACTTGTCTCCGTCGTGACCTTTTGACCAATCGCACGGCAGCACCAATATGAAATGCAATCCGATGCAGAATAGGCACCCCTGGCGGCAGAAAATGAGTTACTGCAAATTTACGCTGGGTGTGCTCCTCGGTGGGTGCTGGCTCGTTCTGGCACCGATAGTCGATGCCCAAACCGGTGGCGCTGCTCAGGAATCGCCCGCTGCTGTAGCAGTCTATCCCCTGTCGCTCGAAGGACCCAAACCGGAGGAAGTTGTTCCCCCCTC
>CALMBE010000505.1 GCA_937860165.1 uncultured Planctomycetaceae bacterium | reverse complement strand
AACACGCAGACCGGCGAGTACAGCTTGAAGCCCTACAAACTGGCGCATCCGGTGATCACGTTCGGCCAGACGTCGCTCGGCACCGCCCCCGGCGCCCCGGTGGCGGCACAGGTCGCCAACGCCAATTTTCCATCGGCCGACAAATCAATACCCGTGTAAACCACCTTGGCATCGCTGGGCTCGATCGTGTCGAGCAGGCGGCTATCTTCGAGCGACCACAATCTCAGTTTGCCGTCATCGCAACTGGTCAGCACTTGGGTGCCATCCCTGGAAACCACCATGTCGGCCACCCAATCGGGATGTTTGAGCACACGTTCGCGCAGCTCCTTACCCGAAGCGACATCCCACAGTCCGCAGGTGTTGTCGCCACTAGCGGTGATTAAAATTCGATCTTTCTGGGCAAACCCCACAGCGGTGATCGCTCGACTGTGGCCAGTAAGCCAATGCACTTCGGACCACTTGTTTGTTTGCGGGTCGAGTTGCCAGAGGCAGCAGCGTCCCCGATCATCGCCGGTAACCAGGAGTTGACTATTCTCGGCAAACCGAATCGCCGTGACGGGGGCTTCGTGGCCAGCGAGGCGTGTCACCTGCTGGCCGGTCTGCGCATCCCAGAGTTTGACTTCGTTCTCCGAACTTCCGGAGGCAATCCAACGGCCATCGGGCGAAACCGACATCGCAGCGGTGTACCCTGTATCGGGGAGTTGTTGGAGTTGGGTCCCCGTGGACACATCCCACAAGCGGACCGTGCCATCTCCCGCACTGGTGGCGAGGCGGCCCCCATCGGCAAAGAACGCGGCGGTCGAAGCGAGGAATTCGTGCCCTTCGGAAAAATGTTGCACCAGCTTTCGGCTCTGGATGTCCCAGATCGCGGCCGAACGATCGCGGCTCGCCGTCACGAGGCGGTTGCCATCGCGGGCGAAGCGGGCGGCCAGCACGGCATCGCTCTCGCCTGGCTGGTCCTGAGCGAACTCGATCCGCTCGGCGTACGCGGCCGGTTGCCAAAGTTTGATTTGTTGATCGCGGCCTGCCGAGAGAATTCTGGTTCCATCGGGCGAGTAAACACAGTCTCGCACATGGCTGGCATGGCCCCGGAGTTCGGCAATCTGCTTGGGATCCACTAATTGCCAAATCCGCAAGACATTGTCTTGGCCACCGGTGGCAAGGGTTTTTCCATCAGGAGCGAAGGCCAAGGTGCGCGCCGGGCCCGCGTGAACGCCAAGTTCCACAAACGGCGACGGAAGGTCCGACTTGCCATCTAGGCGGCGGGCAATATCCACGGGGCGAACATCCGCGGGATTCCACAACAGAATGCGGCGATCGTAACCCGCCGTGGCCACCTGCTTGCCATCGGGAGAGAATTGGGCGGCGTAGACCGGCCCGCGATGTTGGGCGAACTCGGTGGCTGGAGCGAACAGTTTGGCAGCCGCGTCCCACTGCCAGATGATCGCCTTGCCATCTTGGCTGGCCGTGACGATTCGGCGACCGTCGGGCGAAAACTCGGCGGCCCAGACCCACCAGTTGTGACCCTGCAAAGTCTGTATCGATTGGCCATTTTCGGCATTCCAGATTCGAGCAGTGTTGTCGTATCCGGCGGAAAGGAGTTGCGCCCCATCCGCGGAGAATTGCACGCTGAGCACGGCGTCCTCATGCCCGCTAAGCGTAGCCAAGAGTTTTTCGCTTTCGATCTCGTAGATGCGAATCTGCTTGTCGCTCCCCCCCACGGCTAAGCGCGTTCCCTGCGGATCGAAGGCAACACTATGCACGTATTGTCCCGGCGAAAAAGTGTGCAACACTTTTCCCGTAGCAGCGTCCCACACCTGGGCGTTTCCCTGGAGGTCGCCCGTGGCAAACAAGTGACCGTCGGGGGAATAAGAAACCGCTTCGACGGGGCCGTCCAGTGGCCAGGATTTCTCGCTCAGATCCGCCAGATACGCCAGGCGCCCCCACTCCCAATTCGAGAGGGCCGGGTTGCACTCGGCCAGCAATTCGCCGGCTCGATCAAAGGCATTCTCGCCCAGCTTGGCGTTGGCCAATCCGATGCGGGCAATATACGCTTCATACTCTTCGGCCTGCTTGGCTGCCACGGCTTTGGCTTCTTCGGTCTCGGCCCGCTCGCGTTGAGTGTCGGCCACTTGGCGCGCCTGCTCGGCCCGTTCGCGTTCGGTTTCAGCGACCGCGCGGGCTTCTTCGGCCCGTTGCTTCTCGGTCACCGCCACACCTCGGGCCTCCTCGGCTCGCTGGCGTTCGGTCTCCGCGACTTGGCGGGCAGATTCGGCGGCACGGTAGTTTTTCTGGGCCTCGCCCTCGGCTTCTTCTGCGCGGAGTCGTTGGGTGACGGCTTCATCGCGTTCGGCACGCACGACGACGAACGCCGTCGACACGATCCCACCGATCGCCAACAGCAACGCCGCGACAGCCCGTTTGAGAAATGTTAGGCGACGTGTCCGCGAAGCTCGCTCACGTTGACCGGCTTGGAGTTGCCCGTACAAGACACTTTGTTCTGGATCCTTGGAATCCAGGAGCGAGATGCCAAGGTCAAAATCGCTGCGTTCAAGCGCTGCCTTGGCATAGGCGGAACGCGCTGCGGCCAAAAGTCGCTTCGCCCGCTGATTCTCCGGCCACAGGCTGAGGGCTTCCTCGAAGCCATACAGCGCTCGGGCGAACAGCTCATACTCTTGCGACTTCTCGGCAGACTCGAGGTGGGCCTCCGCGTTTTCGGTGAGCAACACACTCTCGGAGTGCGACTGGTAAAGTCGAATCGCTTGTTGAAATTCTTGGACCGATGGATAGCGATCCTCTGGCTTGGTGGCCATCGCACGGAGCGCGATTTCGCCTAATTCGCTGGAGTGCTCGGGCTGGGCAATCTGATTCTTGGCGGCCGCCAACAGGCAGGCCATCACCGTCTTTCCCGAGTGGGGAGGATGGCCGGTAATGATTTCATACAGGATGGCCCCCAACAAATAGACGTCGCTGGCGGTCGTGACGAGTTCAATCGGCCCGGTGGCCATCTCGGGGGCCATGTAGGCGGGAGTGCCCCCCATGACATCGGACTGACTCACAGAGGCTGCGTTCGGAAACTCGGGACTGATCCGCGCCAGGCCCCAGTCCATGACCAGCACTTCGCCGTAATCGCCGAGCATGGTGTTCTCGGGCTTGAGATCGCGGTGGATCACACCGTTGGCGTGGGCAAAGGCGACGGCGTCGGCAACTCGCAAGAGAATGCTCAAGTTTTCATCGAGCGATTTTTTCCCGAGCACATTGTCCCAGGGTGTCCCCTTGACACGCTTCATCGAATAAAACAGCGCACCGTCGTTGTTTGTGCCCAAGTCGTAAATGGGCACGATATTGGGGTGATCGAGTTCGCCAGTGACCACCGCTTCGGAAATAAATTTCTCGCGCTGCTCGGGTCGTGAAGCATCGGCCCGTTTGAGCATTTTGACGGCCACGGTCCGCGCGATCGCCGATTGCCGCGCGGAGTAGACGACTCCCATACCCCCTTCGCCGATCAGGTCGAGCAGTTCATAATCCGGGGCCTCGGCCTGGTTGGCAACAGGGCGACCGGCTTCCTCGGGACTGCGGAACTGGCGGGACTTCACGACGACCGACGACCGTGAGATTTTGGAGTCGGTAACCGTATCGAGTTGCTTGAGAGTGCGATTGGGACGGGCACCCTCGGAATCGAAGTTTCCTTCCCACTGGGCCGTGGCCCGGCTCTCGGCAATGGCGGGGTCATTCGCTGCGGAATCGAATTCGATGGTTCGTTCGCCGCCGAACGCCACGGTCTCTGGTTTTTTTCCCGAGGGGGCGTCAATAGCTGCTCCCCCACCGATCGTGCTCAAGTCGAGCGTTTGAATCGTGACGGGATGAGTGCGGCTCTCGCC
>CALMBE010000504.1 GCA_937860165.1 uncultured Planctomycetaceae bacterium | reverse complement strand
TGAAGAGGTTTGCCTTGCCAGAGGACCGTCACCTGCAATCCCTCGGATATCACTTGGGGAATCATTTCCAGCAAAAGCTCCTTCGACGGTGACACATCAGGCAGCTTGCCAGCGGAGTTCGTAAAGCGATGTTGGGCGTGGTAGCATAACAACGATCCAGCATAGAGGCCGTACTCGCAGACGGTTTCCAGGGCAGTAACCTCACCCGCTGGCATTTGGCCCTTCAGGCCGACGTAATTTTCCTCGTCGTAGCGCGAGAGCGGCACTTCGATCCGCTTACTAGCGGACGAAACGGCAAACACCTGGGCCTCGGCGATTGAGTCCGGCAGGTGATAGTTTTGCTCGTGCGGGCTCTCGGAGAAAAAGAGCTGGGCGGTCCGCTGGTCGCCGGCTTTCTCGGCATTGAGCCACAGAAAATGCCCGCTGGCCCGTCCTGCAAGCGAGTAGACCACAATCAGACTCAGAACAATTGGAGAATATTGCTTGAACATAGTGTTTTCCTGATTAAATGAGTGAATTCTACAAAGCTTGATCAACTTCGTCACCCGCTCGGGTGGCGAGGGCATCCAGAGCAGTTTCTTCAATATCATCGGAAATGAACTGGACCGAGCCGTCAACCAGTACGAACTGTGCACCTCCGGCATGATCGCTGCGAAAGGCAGTGTGTCTCTGTGCATAAAGCGAGGGATCTTCGGGAAGTCTCGTTGGGTTAAAGTCGCCCCAGGTAGCACCAAAGGCACCGATAAGATAACCGCCGGCCCATGTTGGCCCAGCTTCGGTTTCTCCTGAGAAGTAATCAAACTCTCCCATAGCAAATGTCCGACTCGTACCATCAGATATGTTATTTAACGATATAGGTTGCTTGTATTTAAGCTGAGCAATGATGGCACCGTTATGTGTGCATTCACCAGTAGTTAGATCAATATAAGATTGAGGTGGAGTGCTCCCCGTGGAGGCGACGTAACTGCCCGGTGCAGCTTCTGAATCGCTAGTAGTATATGTCATTGAAGGACACAGGTAGACAGGGAAGATCGTTTGAATCACACCAGAGTTGTTAGGATGAAATATATTTACTTCAGGATCGTAAAGTACGTACTGGTTGGCTTGCTCTAAATAAGGCAGCAGCCGAACCAAAGAACTTTCCTGAAAACGTTGGCTTCCCCCTTCATTATCAGTGTCATTAAGTTCCCATGCCGCAGGCAACGCTTTCTTGGCGTCATGATGCATATGTATCGCCAGACCGATCTGCCGGAGATGATTCCGACAAGTGCAGGTCCGCGCCGTTTCGCGGGCCGCCTGAATTGCTGGCAAGAGCAGTGCGACCAGAGTGCCAATGATGGCGATTACGACCAGAAGCTCGACTAGGGTAAACGCACTTGTTAAAAGTTTTCGCTTCTCCAGGCTCCAAGTGGCGTGAATCATCGGACACCTCGCTGGGAATAAATGCAGCACATGCAGACAGCAATCAGTCCCAGCAGTGAACAAGGCTCGGGAACGGCAAAGGCGCTACTGGGCAAGCTGCCGGTGTAATTCCGCTGCCAAATGAGAAAGTCCCGCCCATCGCTATCGTTGTCATTATCGGCGTCTCCCCCGCCATCGACCGAATAACTCGCCTGCCAGTCCGCCAGGTCATTGCCATCCACATCGCCGTCGCCATCGAAATCCCCCGGCGTCGCGTTGGCAACCAGCAGGGTATCCACGCGCAGTTCTTGAAAACTGGAGTGATTAAACGACTGGAAGCGGACGCGAAAATTGTCGGCATACGAAGGCAACTGGAATTCAAACAGCAACTCTTCTTGTTCGGCCGGCCCGAAAGGGGTCATTACTTCTTGCAGAAATAGTTGCGTCATACCCACAAGCTCGGCATTGCCACCACCCACGATAGGCGAACCATCCAGTTGCACCAACTCGATAGAGCTGGGAATCACACTGGTGTCCACATCGGGATTGGTTGTGGCGGCAGTTTGCACCAGCACCCGCGTGCTGTAGCCACTTGTATAGGGACTTCCCACCCCCGAACTGCCACCGTGGTTGTAGACATCGGCTCTGATTCCATAGTTGCCGGCGAAAGAATAATAGCCCCCCGAGCCAGCGACAAATCCCGGGCTCTGCACACTCATCCCGGCCGTGGAACTGATCGTGGGATTGACATTGCTCGCGGTGGGTGGCGTGTTGGTGGCCATGAAGGGAGCTAGTACGGCCGCCTCCCAATTCAGGTAAACGCTCCCCGGGTCGCCGACGTTCCAGTCGGTCGGTTCCTGAAAATTGAAAGCCCCCGCGAAACAGGTCGCGTTTCCTACCGACAGCAGGAATATCGAGCACAGTAAGAAATGTTTCATAGAATCGGTCCTCCTAGAAATATGGGACGAAGTCTAAACACATCAGACTTCTCATGAGCCGCAGGCGCTAGCCTCGGGTTCTCTCGGTATCACCCGAGGCCAGCGCCTGCGGCTCATCTTGTGGACAAATAAATGCCGGTCCCCGCCTGCGCGGAGACCGGCCAAAGAATCAAGGCATTCATCTACCCCGCCAGGAATTGCCGATCGAGGGTCATTCTTAGGGTGCGAGAACATGGAAACTCCTGGACTAACTGCCTTGAACCATTTACAGGGAACGAATCTGTCGACGTGAAAGCAGGGCGACCAATGCCAAACCACCCATCACGAGCGACGAGGGCTCGGGCGTGTTGACAATGGAAACCTTGTCCACATCGAACGTGTAAACCTGGTTCACCCCAGCCAGGGCCGCTGGGACGGAGATACCGATTTGCACGTGACCAATGTTGTCGAACACATCGGCGAAGCTAAAGCCTTCGAAGGAAACGAAATTGGGACTCCCGGGATGGATGCTAAAGAACATTTCCGTCCAGATGTTAGGGAGCACGGGAGCAATCTTCACGGCGATGGCTCCAGGGAAGCCCGCCGTATCGGCAAAACGTGCGAAGTAACTCACCGGCTCAGGGGCGTTGTGCCGGACTTGGGCCCGAAATTCCTTCACCCCAGAGGTGATCCAATTACCAATGAAATTTCCCCCGCTGGCCGGCCCCATTGTGGTGGTGGGATTCGCCCGTTTTAGAACGGTGGAGCTTCCAGCCGTGGAGCTTTGGAAGTTAAAGGTAGCCGAGGCGTAGGCCCCCCCATCGGGTCCCCCGGCGGCACTGTGGGTAAGGAATGTGGCCGAAGCGTTACTCACCCAGTTGGCGTTGTTGAGATCAAAATCCTCGGTGTAGGGGACTGTCACCCCCCAGGCGGAACCGGCAAGCAATAAACCACAAATCATCGGCAAAAACAGGGCTTTCTTCATGATTCTCTCCAGGTCTCAAGGTGGAAATCAATATCTATTGATAACGAGTATCAATGTCAACAAGAGCAAGGTATCCAGTGCCCCAGCAGCCCGCAAGGGGGAATTTAGAAGTATTTTTGGTTTTTATTCTAGAGCCCAATCCAAGTACCCATCCGTAAGATGGCCCCCCAGCGCCGTACACCAAGAGCCTATCTATCCACCGTGAGATTACATTTGCTTGTGAGCCGTAGGAGCTAGCCTCGGGTTTATACCCGGTTCACCCGACGCTAGCGCGTACGACTCGGGGGAAAGCTGAGGGCTGGAGTGATTGGGATAGCAGAATTCCCGGTCGCATTTTTTTTTGCAGACACTTTCCCTCGAAGCCGTTGACCACTTGGTCTTTTGGCTTTAGAATCTGCGATTCGCCACTTAACAACGGCGAGCGGTGTGTTCGCCCGAACACGCTCTTTGATATCGGGTCTTTGATATTTTGGTTTCGTATCTTGGCAGCAGGGATCAAACGTGTCCGCAACTCGGGAAGTAATTCGTATTCGGATGGAAGCCTACGATCACTCGGTCCTCGACCAGAGTGCCATGGAGATTGTTGACACAGCAAAACGGACTAACTCCGAAGTGCATGGACCGATTCCGCTACCCACGCGGATTGAGCGCTACACGGTGCTCTCGGGACCGCACGTCGACAAGAAAGCCCGCCAGCAGTTTGAAATTCGGACTCACAAACGGGTCATCGACATCGTGCAGGCTACCGCCAAGACAATCGAAGCCCTGAATAAGCTCAGCCTACCGGCTGGTGTCGATATCAAGATTAAGGCAACCACCACCTAGGTAAGAGTGAGTACGTTTGTAGGTGAGTAAGTGAGTAGGTATTACGTAACGGAACCTACTCACTTACTTACCTACTCACCAATTTGAGAACAAATCATGTTGTGGATGTTGCGTAGGTAAGCCTCGCCGTGGCGAGTGTCTCCTGCGTCAGCAGACGATCACCGAGGAATAACGCTATGGCTACAGACGGAATCGTTGTCGGCATATTGGGCCGTAAGGTCGGTATGACGCAGATTTTCGATGAATCGGGAGTGGCTGTTCCTGTGACGGTGATTGCCGCTGGTCCCTGCAATGTGTTGCAGATTCGCACTTCTGAGCGCGATGGCTACGAAGCCGTGCAGCTTGGCTATCTCGATAAGCCCCGTCGATTGGCGTCTCGGGCGCAGCGTGGCCAAGTGGCTAAGCTAGACAGCAAGCGCAATAAGAAACGCACTGCCGCCGGGGTTGAATTGCTGCCCAAGGCCGGTTGCGAGCCCAAGCGTTATATCCGCGAGATCCGTGGTCCCGTCGGGGACTTGGCCGTTGGCTCGCAGGTGGGTGTCGGGGCTTTCGAGGGAATCGCGACGGTCGATGTCGTCGGAACCAGCAAGGGTCGTGGCTTCTCGGGTGCGATGAAGCGGCATAATTTCTCTGGTCAGCGTGCGACCCATGGTGTGAAGAAGTGTCATCGCCATCTGGGAGGCACCGGTTGTAGCGCCACCCCGAGCCGCCTGATGAAGGGTGTCAAAATGCCCGGCCAGTATGGTGCGGCTCGCTGTACCGTGAGAAATCAACGAATTGTGCGAATCGACGCGGAGAACAATCTGCTGGTGATTCGTGGTGCGATTCCCGGCCCGAATGGCGGGTATGTGATCGTCAAGAAAAGTAACAAAGTGTAGTTTGACCCACGGACTGGTTGCTTAAGCAACCAGTCCATTCGGATGTAATTAGCAATGCCAAAACTCGCAGTTCATGATGCCAAGGGTAAGAAGGTCGGGACCTACACGATCGAGCCGACCGATCTCGCTCCGCGCATTAACAAACAGTTGTTGCACGATGCCGTGGTGATGTACCAGGCGAATCTGCGTCAGGGATCGCACCGCACCAAGAGTCGTGGTTTGGTCTCTGGTTCCACCAAGAAGTTGTATCGTCAAAAGGGCACCGGCAACGCCCGCGCGGGTTCGCGTCGCAGCGGCACTCGGCGAGGTGGTGGGCATATTTTTGCAATCGACAATCGCGACTACTCCTACTCGATGCCGCGGAAGGCCTTGCAGTTAGCGACCCGCATGGCGATCGCCTCCAAGATTCAAGACGACCAGATCACACTGATCGACAAACTAGATTTTTCCGAGCCCAAAACGCGCGAGATGGTCAGTGTCATCAACCACTTGGGAGTGCAAGCGGATTCGCTGCTGATCGCAACGGCCGGTTACTCCCCGAATGTTTACAAGAGTGCCAGAAACATCCCCCGAGTCGACGTCTCGACGGCCGCCGACTTGAATGCGTTGAGCGTGTTATCCGCTCGGCGCTTGGTGATAACGACCGAAGCACTCGACCAAATTAAGCAACGTGCAGCCAAACCAGAACCTCAGGCGTAAGCAAAATTAGCCCCGATTGGGCCAGCCCTCAACGGGGCCAGCCAGGTGAGATCCACGAATGCCCAGACATATCCCCCAAAAAACTAGCATCCTGCTCGAGCCGCACCAGGTAATCCTCAAGCCCTTGGTGACGGAAAAGGGGATGCACCGTTCGACCCGCAATAATGCTTACGCCTTCGAAATCAACCGCTTGGCGACCAAGCACGACGTGAAGCGGGCCATCGAAGAATTGTTTGAAGTTAAAGTACTCAAAGTGCATACACAGAATCGCAAGGGTAAACCGCGTCGCACGAAAATGCGATTAGGTTACACGCAAGATTGGAAAAAGGCCGTTGTAACGCTCGACGCCGAGCATCGTATTGAATTGTTCTAGGAAAAGCGATTAGCTGTTAGCCAGTAGCTGTTAGCCAGAAAGCAACAGCAGTGGTGGCTAAGAGCTAAGAGCTAAAGGCTTATAGCTAAAATGGGTATTCGCAAATACAATCCGACAACACCCGGCCGCCGCGGGGCCTCAGTCAGCGATTTCGCTGAACTTACGCCCGGTGCCAAGCCTGAAAAGAGTTTGCTGCGCCCCAAGCCCAAGAAGGGTGGCCGTAATTTTCAAGGCAAAATTACCTGCCGTCATCGCGGTGGGGGTCACAAGCAACAATATCGCCTGATCGATTTTCGTCGCAACAAGGATGGCGTCCCCGCGAAGGTGGATTCCATTCAGTACGACCCCAATCGCTCGGCACGGATTGCGTTGCTGCATTATATCGACGGTGAAAAGCGTTACATCATCGCTCCCGATGGATTGAAAGCCGGCGACCAGGTGCTGAGTGGGGCCGATGCGCCCCCCAAGTTGGGCAATTGCATTCCGCTGGCCAAGATGCCGCTCGGGACCGAAGTGCATAACATTGAGCTTCGCGCCGGTCGCGGTGGAGTTCTTTGCCGCAGTGCGGGAACCCATGGCACATTGATGGCCCGGGAAGCCGATTGGGCTCAGATTTCGCTTCCCAGCGGTGAAATTCGCCGTATTCCCTCGGCCTGTCGGGCGACTGTCGGGACGACCGGCAACGGCGACCACAGCAGTATTGTGCTTGGCAAGGCGGGTCGCAAGCGTTGGATGGGGCGTCGTCCCCATGTGCGTGGCACGGCGATGAACCCGGTCGATCACCCGCACGGTGGTGGCGAAGGTCGTAGCAAGGGGGGACGCCACCCGGTGAGTCCTCAGGGGCAGAGTGCCAAGGGTGGTGCAACTCGCAATCGCCGCAAGGCATCGAACAAGTCAATTATTCGTCGACGCAAGAGTCGACGGTATGGTCAATTGAAATTACCGAAAAACTAACTGACAGATAGTCCGACCATTTTGGTCGGGTGGCACAGGACCGACCCAAAATGGGTCGGCTAAATGATTATGGGACGCTCGCTCAAAAAAGGACCGTTTGTTGATCCGAAGCTTTATGGCAAAGTGGATAAGCAAAATACCACTGGCCGTAAGGAACCGATCACCACTTGGGCCCGCAGATGCACAATCATTCCTGAATTTGTTGGCCACACGTTTCTGGTTTACAACGGCAAGCTGCACCTCAAGGTGTTTGTAACCGAAGATATGGTTGGACATAAGTTGGGCGAGTTTTCCCCAACACGCAATTTCCGTGGTCATGGTGGTAAGGGTAAGAAATAAGGGAGTGGCTGTCGGCTGTCGGCTATTGGCTATCGGCTAGATTTTGTTTCTAGCCGACAGCCGACAGCCGACAGCCGACAGCCCAATAAAACAATGGCATACACTGCAACACATCGACATGCACGGATCAGCGCCCGAAAGGTTCGCCCGTTGGCGGATTTGATACGCGGCAAGCGGGTCGACGACGCATTGGCCATTCTGCGTTATCAGCCGCAGCGTGGGGCGAGAATGTTGGAGAAGGTATTGAAAAGCGCCATGGGAAACGCCGAGGACCAACGGGCACCCAATTTGGGTGGTCTGCGGATCGTAGATGCTCGGATCGATGGTGGGCCGATGTTTAAGCGGGTGCGGCCTCGTGCTCGCGGCATGGCCCACATCATCAAGAAGCGGTTTGCACACATCAAGGTATCGATCGAATAGGGAATAAGCCATTAGCTGTTAGCCGTTAGCTGTTAGCCAAAGGGCAACAGCGAGTTCTGGCTAAAAGCTAATCGCTAATAGCTGAAAGCTTAATTATGGGTCAAAAAGTCAATCCAATCGGTTTTCGCACGGGGATCATGCTCGGCTGGAAGAGTCGCTGGTTTGCCTCCAAGAAAGAATTTGCCGAACTTTTGATCGAAGACTTTAAGATTCGCAAGTTCATCAAGGAAAAGTACCGCGCGGCGGGGATTCCTAAGGTTGAGATCGAGCGAACCCGTGACGAAGTGAAGGTGATTTTATTTTCTGCCCGACCGGGTGTGATCATCGGTCGCAAGGGGCAGGAAGTCGAAGAATTGCAGGACAAGTTGCAGGCCCTCGTTGGTCGGCGAATCAATATCAAGATCGAAGAAGTCTCCCGACCGGAAATTCAGGCCCAACTGGTAGCCGAGGATATCGCCGACCAGCTGAGTAAGCGAGCCAGTTTCCGCCGGACGATGAAGCGGTCGATTGAACAAACCATGGAAGCGGGAGCCAAAGGCATCAAGGTGCAGTTGGCAGGTCGCTTGGGTGGTGCCGAAATGGCCCGCCGTGAGAAGCAGATTGCCGGGTCGATTCC
>CALMBE010000503.1 GCA_937860165.1 uncultured Planctomycetaceae bacterium | reverse complement strand
ATTGATGTTCTTGAGGGCTACGTAAATGGGCACGGTCTCGACAGCAGCTTTATTCTTGCTGTTCGAGTCCAGCACCTGGCTAATGCCGATCGACGCAACTAGGCCGCAGCCGAGCGCAAGTGCCAACAGAATTAATGATTTCGGACGCATCATACCCCCCTGGCATGAGGTCGGAATTTTTGAATTTCCGGGTTGGTGGTTCGACTCGCGTCGGATTCGTTCGCTGAATGAATCCTGTGCGGTCGAGGGCCTAAATTACTTTGCATCGGAAGGTAAACTCCTTCCGAAACCAGCACGACCGGCAAATTTCGACCGTTGTCGAACCTTGCACTTTCGCGCCTTGTCTGTCTTTTTCGGCAGGCCGTACCTTGCTCATCCAGCAATTCGGCGAAATTAACCGGTTAACCCGGTCGTAGGCCTTGCAGCCTACAGTTGCATGCCGTGCCAGGCGAAATAGCCGATCGATCCGATCGCGATCGGAATCCCGTAGGGAAGCAGGAACATCCTTGGCTTGCGTTCGGCAGCAATCTCGGCAAGTTTTTCGGGATCTTTGATGGTCATGATCTCGTTGGCGATGCTCCAAAACTGGTTGCGATGCTTGTCCCAAGACTTTGTCCACAGCACCATTCCGATAGCAATGACCGCTCCCACGATCGTAGAAACGGCAAAGGCGTAAAAAGTGACCGTCGGCCACATCCAGGCACCGACACCCGCTAGCAGCTTCACATCCCCGGCCCCCATCCCTCCGATTGCGTAGGCCGGTAACAACAAGGCCAAACCAACCGCAGTGCCCAGCAGGCTATATCCGAGGCCTTCCCAACCGGCGTAGGGCGAGAATGCCGTGCTGTAAACCCATCCGCTGAGAATCATCGGATACGTAATCCAGTTGGGCACTTTCAATTGCAGTCCATCGATTACGGCTGCCACGACCAAGGTGATGGTCACAAACCAGACGGGCCATGTTTCGCTGAATTCAAACATCTGCTGGGTCCATTGTATGAGTTGATTGGTAGTGTAGCGTCGCTTTTGATCTCAGCCTTATGCCCGTGGCACAAGCCAAAACGAGACCATCACGGTCACCATCGCTAGCCCATAACAAGCCAATTGCAGTGCATTGGCGAAGAGCTGTTCCGGAATTAACCCGATCATGGTGGTCCTCACTTGGGAATCATGGTCCCCATGGCGACGATCCCCCCGCAGTGAGGGGACTCTCCAAAAACCATAGCTCAAGAATGGCGGCGTGAATTGCTTTTTTAGGTGCGGGTTCTTCCGCCCTCACTTTCCACATAATGCAAAAAAAACTCTCGGGACCCAGTGGTCCCGAGAGGAATCGTTAGCTCACAAGTGTTGGAATAACTCCCTGAAGGGAAGAACTCCACCCTGGATCAGCTACCAGACAACTGACCGGCGACGCTAGTAAACGTGGCCGAAGCGTTGGTACCTACCGCCCGAATCGCTGTCAAGCAGACGATCACGATCAGGGCGAGCATGACGGCATACTCGACCGCGGTGGGGCCATCTTCCGAGACGAGGAAACGTTGCACCTTCTTAGCGAGATTCTTCATGGAATTCCTCCAATTCTCGGTGCCGACTTGTGGGTCGACACCATTCAGGGTTGTCAGGAGCTCTTAACCAGTGCTCCCGGTATTAGGCACTGCCACCACTCGTTCGACCTTCCTGGTCTGAGAGCCTGCAAATTTGTGGTGTCAGGGCCAAACAAGTAACAAGTGCGCGTCTCATCTCGTTTTTGGCGTGCTTCACTGCGTGCGTTTCTTGTATCCTTTCGGCAGCCGGGCTAACGGCGATCCTTAGTCCGCCGTCCCTTGGCTTTGCGTCCCAATCTTGCAATTGGTTTGCCTTTATCGAGGATGAAGACGCAGCAGGCTCAGGTTCTGCTCAACTACTCTCGCCCGAGTCGTCCGTGATGAACCGAAAGGTTTGGAGAAGAGAAGTCTTGCAGGTGGCGCCTGCAGCGCTCACCTTTTGGAATTGGCTGACAACCTGTCAAACGCAACTCCACTAGAAACCTATGTCACATCCGCCCGGAGTCAAAGTCTTTAGGCAATTCCAGACGATATTTTCAGAATCAGTGTTCGCGTATCCGACTTTGGCGGTGATACCCCTACAAAACATCTCTTGTACTACCGGAAACCTCTGGAGTATGAAGCTTTTTCGCAACCTAGACTTGCCGGGTGCGGCAATTTGGAAACCGCGTGGTTTTTTTGTTTCAACTTGCTTCCCCTCCCGGGGGGAAAATATCGGGATGCGTGAAGTCGTAGGCCGGAACAAGGTACTCC
>CALMBE010000502.1 GCA_937860165.1 uncultured Planctomycetaceae bacterium | reverse complement strand
CCCGGCTCGCTGTTTTGTTTCCAAGATTGAGTTTTGCATGGCCAAGACCCGCACGTTTATCGCCGTCGAAGCTACCGACAGCGTCCATGTCCAAGCCTTGCAGGCGATTGATCGACTGCAGCCGTTGGCTGGTAATGTGAAATGGGTCGAGCCAGAAAATTTGCATTGGACGCTCCAGTTTCTCGGCGACTTGCGCGACGAGGAACTTGCCGAAGTCTGTCGGCGAGTCGGCAAGACAGTGACCCGCAGCGAGCCCTTCACGATTACCGCCAAGGGGATTGGTGCTTTCCCACGGATCGACCGACCGCGGACTTTGTGGTTGGGTGTGGACGAAGGGAGCGAGGAATTCTGCAATTTGCAGGCCCGCATCGAACAAGACTTGGAGAGCCTTGGATTTCGAGGTGAGCGGCGGGCGTTCGTGCCTCATTTGACCCTCGGACGCGGGGGGACGGGCAGCGGCGATCCCCAGCCCTTGGTGAACGCACTGGAAAAGTTGCTCGACTACAAGGGCGGGCAGATGGAAGTCGAAGAAGTGATCGTTTTTTCCAGCGAGTCACGGCGATCGGGGCCCCTCTACTTGCCACTGGCTCATTTCAAATTAGGCGTTTGATACCCATCCCGATATCACTCTCCTTGGTAATCTAGGGAAGGGTCTTCCAAGGATTCGGAGGAGCTCTTAATTTAGGGGATACCCAGCGGTAAATCGGAGTAAAACGGGATACCAGGGCTAGAAATGACGGTTTTCCCCTGCCCGGACACGACGTTTCTCCCGGGGTCTCGGAGGACCAGTTGCCTGGAATGTTAGGGCAGAACGATTCTGAGGGATGAACAGCCAATTGGACTCAGGAGGGGATGGGCAGATCCCGGCAATTGTCTCAAATTTCGGTCGAAAAAACCTTGGAAAAAAGATCTTGCACCCGGCAGTGAACACCGATACAGTATATGTGCGTACAGTACTTGAAGGCCGCACGGCGGCTTGCAATCCCGACTTTTCTATTGGATAAAGGGACCCAGCGATGGTATCGGCAGTAGCGAACAAGAATTCCAAAACGATTAGCAACGGTGCAACGAGAAATAGCATGGCGAAAAAAGAAAAACCCAAGGTTGCCAAGAATGCCTGTCAGTCGGCGGCCGACAAAATGCTGGCAGCCAGCCCCGAGCTCCGCAACACAGTCGAGGCCATCGAAAAGCAGTTCGGCGAAGGATCGATCATGCCCTTGGGGGCCGACAAGATCTGCCGAATCGAAGGGATTCCCACCGGGAGCTTGTCGATGGATATTGCGCTGGGGGGGCAAGGAATTCCCCGCGGGCGGATCATCGAAATTTTTGGCCCGGAATCGAGTGGCAAGACCACGCTGGCTTTGCATGTGATTGCCGAAGCCCAGAAACTCGGAGGGATCGCGGCCTTTATCGATGCCGAACACGCCTTGGATCCCACTTGGGCCAAGAAGTTGGGAGTCGACCTCGAGACACTTCTGGTGAGCCAGCCCAGTCATGGCGAGGAAGCGATGCACATCACCGAGATGCTCATTAAGTCCAACGCCGTCGATGTAATCGTCATCGATTCGGTCGCCGCGCTGGTACCGAAAAAGGAACTGGATGGAGAAATCGGCGATTCGCACGTCGGCTTGCAGGCCCGGCTGATGAGTCAGTCAATGCGCAAACTCACCGGCGTGATTTCCAAATCCAAGACGGCGGTGATTTTTATCAATCAAATCCGCGAAAAAATTGGCGTCATGTTCGGCAGTCCCGAAACGACCCCCGGGGGCCGTGCGCTCAAGTTCTATTCTTCCTGCCGAATCGACGTGCGGCGAATCGGTCAGCTCAAGGAAGGGGAAGAGGTGATCGGCCAGCGCGTCCGAGGCAAGGTGGTGAAGAACAAAGTAGCGCCACCGTTCAGGGTAGCCGAATTCGACATGATGCACTCCAATGGGATCAGTTACGAGGGTGACATTCTCGATTTGGGTGTGGATCAAAAAGTGCTTTCTCGCACGGGTGCTTGGTTCCGTTATGGAGAGATGCAGTTGGGACAAGGCAAAGAAAAGTCGCGGGTGTTTCTCAAGGAGAATCCGCAAGTCACCGCAGAGATCAAAGACAAAATTCTCGCATTGGGAGGGATCGATGCGCTGACCGCTGCTGGGAGTGCGAGCACGGGCGGTGAGGACAGTTCTTCGTCGGCAGAAGATTTTTAGTATTACGGTTCATCAGGAATCTTAATTGGTAGCGGACTTTACAATCGTGTGAGCGCTTAAATCCCGGAGGGATGAAAGCCCTTAGCCGGGGGTCAGGTCGCCTGA
>CALMBE010000501.1 GCA_937860165.1 uncultured Planctomycetaceae bacterium | reverse complement strand
GGTACGCCAAATTTCTTACCGAACTCAATCGAACGACTGTGCATTACACCGGCACCCAAGCTAGCAAGCTCGAGGATTTCGTCGTGACTGACTTGATCCATCTTGCGGGCCTCGGCAACGATCCGCGGGTCCGTGGTGAACACACCATCTACGTCGGTAAAAATCTGACAAGCTTCGGCTTGCAGCACGGCAGCCAACGCCACGGCAGTGGTGTCGCTTCCGCCACGGCCGAGGGTGGTGATATTGTAGTCGTCATCGATCCCTTGAAATCCGGCAGCGACAATGATGTTGCCTTCGTCGAGGAGCTTACGCATCCGATCGGTCGAAATGGATTGGATGCGAGCTTTCGTGTGAGTGCTGTCGGTTTTGATGCCGATCTGCCCCCCCGTGAGGCTTACCGCCTTGCTTCCTAGCTCGGTAATCGCCATGGCCACCAGGGCGACACTCACCTGCTCACCGGTCGAGAGGAGCATGTCCATTTCCCGCGCGGGGGGATTGCTGGTGATCTGCCCAGCCAGGTCGACCAAATAATCGGTGCTGTGACCCATCGCGCTGACTACCATAACAACCTGGTGCCCTTGCTGTTGGGTGCGAATCGCCTTGCGGGCCGCGGCCATGATCTTGTCGGCATCGGCAACACTCGTGCCACCAAATTTTTGAACGATAATACCCATTTATCTTTCCGCTCGTTGAACTATTTTATTACCACGAAGTCACAAAGCTCACCAAGGAATAATTCACGAAGCATTTCTTTGTGTACTTCGTGCCTTGGTGGTTACTTGGCTTTGATAAACCACCCCATGGTACGCCAGCCTTCGTCAAATGCTAGGGGCGAATTCGCCGCGTTCGTGTCTCCATAGCTGGTGAAGTGATCAGCGGTAATTCCCGTGCCCGCCATGGCCACCGGGACATTGCCGTGCGTGTGGGTCTTAGTGCTCAGGAAGGTGGGGTGATCGGGCGAAATCATGATCCGCCAGTCGCCATAGGTTTTGAGTGCTTCGACGACGGGACCCACGATGTGGGTGTCGATTTCTTCCAAGGCTTTGACTTTCTTGCCACAATCTCCTTCATGCGAAGCTTCGTCACTGGCCTCGACGTGGACGCACACGAGATCGTGCTCCCGCAAGGCGTCGACCGCATAGCGGCCCTTGGCTGCGTAATCGGTATCGGTGTAACCGGTCGCCCCTGGGACTTCGATCCGATCCCAACCCACCAGCGATGCTAATCCCCTCAGGAGATCGACTGCCGTAATCATCGCACCACGGGGTCCGTAGGCTTCGGCAAATGGCTGCAACTTCGGGGCCTTGCCGATGCCCCACAGCCACACATTAGTGGCGGGAAGTCTTCCCTCGGCAATCCGCTTCTGGTTGACAGGGTGGTCTGCAAACAACGTGATCGAAGCGGTCATAAGTTCGTTGAGAACATCGCTCCCAGGCCCGCGCGGAAAAGCGTCCAACACACTCTTATCAGTCAAATCGTGTGGCGGAGTAGCTCGCATCTCCATGGTGAAGGGTGCAGAGTGCTGTTTGCCGCGCCAGATCAAGAGATTCCGGTAGCTAACACCGGGGACGAATTCGAGCCCGTTTCCTCCTAAAGCCTCTTGCGCAGTAGCCAGGAGTGCGGTGGCCTCGGCAGTTGAAATATGCCCGGCCGTAAAGCTCTGCATTACCTGATCCTGAATCGTCACCAGATTACAGCGAATGGCCCAATCTTCTGGCGATAATTCGATTCCCTGGGCCGCCGCCTCAATCGGGGCACGACCCGTGAAATTAGTAAGCGGGTCATAACCGAGCAAACTCATGTTCCCAACTTCGGACCCCGCAGGGAGCTCGTGGGGGGTATGGCAGGCCCGTGCCATAACTCCAGCGGCAGCCACAGCGTCCATTTGCGGCGTGTGGGCGGCCTCGAGTGGTGACAACCCCGGCGCCCGCAGTCAACTCCGCGGTAATCCGCGAGAGTTTCCCGCCCTTCGCGGTCGAGGGTAGCGCGAGGATGGGTTTGCCTCCCTTCGACAGAGCGGCCCCCCGCATGAAGTCCATCTGGCCGCCGATCCCCGAATAGATCCGGAAGCCAATCGAGTCGGCCACCACCTGGCCGGACAAATCGATCTCGATCGCTGAGTTGATCGCCGTGACCTTCGGGTTGACTCGGATGATCGACGTATCGTTGGTGCGATCGCACGGGTGGAATTCGACAAACGGGTGGTCGTTCAAGAAGTCGTAGACGCGCTGGCTGCCAAACACGAAGCTGGTGACGATGCGTCCGGGATGCACCTTCTTGCGGCGGTTCGTGATGACGCCGCCTTCAACCAGGTCGCGGATGCCGTCG
>CALMBE010000500.1 GCA_937860165.1 uncultured Planctomycetaceae bacterium | reverse complement strand
TCGAACTGATCCTAGTGCTTTGACATCGACTAGATTTGACAAAGCACTCGTTCGTTAGCAAGGGGGGAGCTAATGACATGAGTACCTCGCGTTGTGCGCGAGAGCCGGGCAGAGGCGGAATTGTCGGTAAGTCGTTCGCAACTCAGAAACTTCTCAGTGCGATTTCCCGTGTCGCACCTTTAAGTTCCACCGTACTTATTGCCGGACCTAGTGGCACTGGCAAGGAGTTGGTTGCTCGTAGCTTGCACGAATCGAGCAATCGAGCAGAAAAGCTCTTTATCCCGGTCGATTGCGCTTCGATAACCGGCGAATTGATGGCCAGCCAGTTGTTTGGCCATGTGAAGGGTGCTTTTACTAGCGCCGACCAAGGTTCCTTGGGCTGTTTTCGTGCGGCCGATCGCGGCACGATTTTTCTCGATGAAATCGGCGAATTGCCGCTCGCCCTCCAAAGCAAGCTGCTCCGCGTGATCCAGGAGCGGTGTGTCGTTCCAGTTGGCAGCCACGTTCCCATCCCGATTGATGTGCGAATTCTCGCTGCCACCAATCGTGACCTCCGCCAGGAAGTTCGCGCGGGTCGATTTCGTGAAGACCTCTATTATCGGCTCAGTGTGCTGACGATCCAGACCGTTCCCTTGCGAGAAAGGCCGGAGGATATTCTCGATCTTGCTCCAGAGATCTTGGCGGAACTCGAGTCCCAGGGACATCCTCGGCAGCAATTGACTCCCGGCGCGATGGAAATCTTGCAAGCCTACGACTGGCCCGGCAATGTCCGCGAGTTGAAAAATGTACTCGAACAGGCTGCCATTCAGACCGTGACCGATTCGATCACGGAGTGCGACATCCTGGAAGTACTTTCGCTGGCAGGCCGGGGGAAGGTCGACCTCGAGTATCCCGGCGAGAACTTTTCTCCTGAGCGAGTTGTTTCCGAATTTTCACCCGGCCCCGAGTTTAGGTTGCCAGTCGCCGTCGAATTGACCGATGACCAGTGGCCTAGCCTCGCCGATATGGAACGCCGGTTGATTCACTCTACGTTGGAGCGGACCTACTACAACAAGAGTGCGGCGGCCCGGCTCTTGGATATCTCCCGCCAAGCACTTCTTCGCAAAATGGCCCGGTTTGGAATCGTTGACCACGACACCCCGAGCAACTAATTCTCCGTTACTGAGAAGATTCTGGATCGCGGGAATTGTGGCACGACTCTCCGAGTCGTGAAGTCACGAGTCGGAGACTCGTGTTACTCTCACGAGTAACCGTTCACGCCCCGGGGAGTAGCGAGGGCGCATTTCGTCCTGCGTAGCTGG
>CALMBE010000499.1 GCA_937860165.1 uncultured Planctomycetaceae bacterium | reverse complement strand
GGAGTACCGCCGTGGCCATGGCACCCGCCATTGTGAAAAAGTCATTGGCCCTGACCTACACTTTCCGTCGATTGACATTCTACAATTCAACTTGCAATAATCGAGTGTTTGTAAACCGTTATTTTGTGACAGAATAAAAACGTTCGAGTTAACATGAGTGCCACCGCCATCGCCAACTTCCAGCATGTCAACTATTTGTGGGAGGACGCAGTTGCTTGCAAGCTGAGCCCCGCCGAGAGGTTGGTTTACCGCTCGAATTGCCTCGGTCGAGATCAGCGCATCACCAATACCGGTGGCGGCAATACTTCCTCGAAACTCCTGGAGAAAGATCCGCTTACGGGAGAGGATGTCGATGTCCTCTGGGTCAAGGGTTCCGGCGGGGATTTGCGCACTAGCAAACTCGAAAACTTTTCCTCGCTAGTTCTCTCCAAACTGATTGGGCTACAGGAAACTTATCGTCGGCAACCCCACACCGGCCCCAAGATGCCCGCCGAGGATGCCATGGTCGGGCTCTTCACGCATTGCACCTTTGCGCTCAACCCACGGGCAAGTTCTATCGATACGCCGCTGCACGGTTTTCTGCCAGCCAAGCATATCGATCACATGCACCCCAACTCCGTGATCGCCATTGCCGCCAGCCGCTCCAGCAAGGAACTGACCGAGGAGATTTTCGGTGGCGAAATCGGTTGGGTCCCTTGGCTCCGACCGGGTTTCGAGTTGGGACTCTTGATGCAACGCGAAGTTGAGGCCCATCCGGAACTCAAGGGTTTGGTGATGAGTCAACACGGCCTGATCAATTGGGCCGACGATGACCGGGAGTGTTACGACCTGACTCTAAGCCTCATCGACAAAGCGGCCAGCTTTATTGAGTCCAAGGATAAAGGATCGCAGACATTTGGCGGAGCGAAATATCAGTCGCTTCCCTCCGAACAGCGCGACAATCTCTTGGTCGAGATACTCCCCTGGCTACGGGGCCAAGTTTCGCAGCAAGCCCGGTTCGTGGCTACTGTCCAGACCGACGACACCATCCAGCGGTTCGTGAATTCGCTCGATGCCCCCCGCCTGGCGGAACTCGGCACCAGTTGCCCCGACCATTTCTTGCGGACGAAAATCAAGCCACTCTATGTCTCCTGGAACCCGCAACAAGAAGATGTTGCGGTCTTGCGGAGCAAACTCGCAGCGGGGTTGAAACAGTATCGCTTGGATTACAAGGCTTACTACGATAAGTGTAAACACCCCAACTCACCCGCGATGCGCGATCCCCATCCCACCGTGATTCTCATCCCGGGCATCGGTATGATCGCGTGGGGCAAGAATAAGAGCGAATCCCGCGTCACGGCCGAGTTTTACAATTGCGCCGTCGAGGTGATGCGCGGTGCCGAGGCGATTGACCAGTACATCGCACTTCCCCAGCAGGAAGCATTCGACATCGAGTATTGGCTCCTGGAAGATGCCAAGCTCCAACGCATGCCCCCCGAAAAGGAATTGGCTCGCAGCATCGTGGTGGTTGTCGGCGCAGGCTCGGGCATCGGCAGGGAAATCGCGCTCCGCGTGGCCCGCGAAGGGGCCCATGTGGTGTGTGCCGATCGCAATGGCGATGCAGCCCAAGCGACGGCCAACGAGTTGACTAAAATCCATGGCCAGGGGATTGGAGTTGCCGGGACGGGAATTTCTGGTTGCGGCCCCGCGATTGGCGTGGGGGTCGATATCACCAAACGCGAATCCATCCGCGGGCTGCTGCGGCAAACGATCTTGGCTTACGGAGGAATCGACAACCTTATCGTGACCGCTGGTGTGTTTTTACCACCCAGTCGAGATGGCCACCTCTCGGACGATGCCTGGCGTTTGACTTTCGAGGTCAATGTTCACGGCAGTTACAACGTCGCCGATGAAGCCGCCCAGGTGTTTACTGAGCAAGGGCTACCGGGGTCGATTGTGCTGACCACGAGTGTCAACGGCATGGTCGCCAAGAAAGGTTCGCTAGCCTACGACACCTCGAAAGCTGCCGCCAATCACTTGGTTCGCGAGTTAGCAATCGAACTCGCACCCTTGGTGCGCGTGAATGCCATCGCCCCCGCCACCGTGGTCGAAGGATCCACCATGTTTCCCCGTGACCGCGTCTTGGCATCGCTGACCAAATACAACATCCCCTTTGAAGAATCTGAATCCGACGATGCCGTGCGATCCAAGCTGGCCAACTTCTACGCCCAACGAACCTTGACTCGGCAACCGATTACCCCTGCCGATCAAGCCGAAGCTGCATATTTCCTCCTTTCCAGTAAGTCGAGCAAGACCACGGGACAGATCCTCTGCGTGGACGGCGGACTCCACGAAGCTTTTCAGCGATAGTTGGATATTTCATGAAGTCCATTGCTCATCTATCGCTCGATCTCGGTGCCAGCTCTGGCCGCGCGCTGGTCGGTGTCTTGACCGACGGGCCGCGCAAGCTGCAATTAGAAGATCTCCATCGTTTCGAGCACTTGGCTTGTCCCACGCCAGCCGGACCCGTTTGGGATTTGACGGGCATCTGGCAAAACATCCTTCTCGGCTTGCAAAAATCGGCCGCCTGGTGCGCGGACCAAGGCCTCGAACTCCGTAGCGTGGGAGTCGATACCTGGGGGGTCGATTGGGTACTCATTGGAAAATCTGGTGAGCTCTTGGCCCTGCCCCACTGCTACCGCGATCCTCAGAACGATGCCGCTTGCCAGCGCGTGCTGGACCGGCTCGGGGGTTTCGACAAGCTGTACTCACGCACCGGCATCCAGTCAATGTCGCTTAATACGCTGTTCCAAGTCGCGGCTCGATTCGAGAAAGAACCGCGCCTCTTCGACGCCGCCGCACGGTTGATATTCCTTCCCGATCTGTTCCACTTTTGGCTCTCCGGCGAGTTGAGTACCGAGCGCACAATTGCTTCTACCAGCAGCATGCTCAACATCCACACTCGCGACTGGGATTACGAATTGCTCAAACAGTTGGGACTCCCCACACACATCCTGGGAACCATCCACGAACCTGGGACCCCTTTGGGAAAAATTCGCCAGGAAGTTGCCGAGGCCACCGGCGCTTCTCCACAGTTGCAAGTGATCTTGCCCCCTTCGCACGACACGGCCTCGGCGGTTGCCGCCGTTCCCGCCACGGCGGACCAATCCTGGGCCTACCTCTCCAGTGGCACTTGGTCGCTCTTGGGGGCCGAGATCGATGCGCCGGTCACCTCCGACGCCGCCCGCGAAGTTCCCTTCACCAATGAACTGGGGCTTGGTGGAAAGGTTCGGTTTCTGAAAAACATCGCGGGCCTGTGGCTCTTGCAAGAGTTGCGGCGCGAATTGGAACAACAAGGTGATCGCCGCGACTACGTGGAACTGGTAGCCGAGGCCGAACGTGCCGAACCGCTCCGCACGCTGGTCGACCCCAATCACGCCGAATTCGCCGCGCCTGGCAACATGGCCGAGAAAATTCGACGATTTGCCCGTGAATCCCGGCAGCCCATTCCCGATTCTGTCGGGCAATTGATACGGTGTTGCCTGGAAAGTCTGGCTTACTGCTATCGTCAGACGATAGACCAATTAGAATCGGTACAAGGGTCCTCGATCAAAGTCCTGCATCTGGTAGGTGGGGGGTCCAAGAACCGCCTGTTGAATCAGCTAACCGCAGCAGCCGTGGGGCGTCCGGTAGTCTGCGGACCCGTCGAAGCGACTGCCGTCGGCAACCTATTAGTTCAAGCCCTCGGCTGTGGCGAAATCGCCGATCACCAAGAGCTGAGGCAAATTGTAGCCCGATCTTTTGAACTGGAAACGATAGACCAATCCGAGCAACTGGCTGACGAATCGTTGGCTCGCTATCAAGCGATTGTAAACCAATAAACTTCGGAACACCGTTCATGACTACTTCGGAAAAAGCCTACGCCATCGCCCGGGAACAATATGCCGAGATCGGCGTCGACACGGATCGGGCCTTGGAGCAGCTTGCCAAGGTCCCTATTTCCTTGCACTGCTGGCAGGGCGACGACGTGGTCGGCTTCGAGAACTCGGGCGAATCCTTGGGTGGCGGACTGGCCGTTACGGGTAATTATCCTGGTAAGGCCCGTACACCCAATGAGCTCAGATCCGATGTCGAACAGGCCCTTTCGCTCATTCCCGGTCGGCATCGCTTCAATCTCCATGCTTTCTATGCGGAAACCGGTGGCCAGCGTGTCGATCGCAACGCCATCGAGCCGAAGCACTTTCAGTCGTGGATCGATTGGGCGAAGTCCCAACGGTTGGGTATGGACTTTAATCCGACCTATTTCTCCCACCCGCTGGCATCCGATGGGTTTACCCTGTCGCATGCCGATGCGGGAATCAGAAACTTCTGGGTCGAACATGGCATCGCCTGCCGACAGATCGGGGCCGCTATCGGAGCGGCCTTGGGCAAGCCGTGCGCAAACGCCGCCGCGCAGATCGATCGCGGGAAAAAT
>CALMBE010000498.1 GCA_937860165.1 uncultured Planctomycetaceae bacterium | reverse complement strand
AAGCGAAATCCGAACAAGAAAGATCTCTCGTTATTCGTGTCCGATACCCCCGCCACGGCAGTCGGCGTCTATACACAAAATCTGGTCGTGGCGGCACCGGTGAAACTCTGTCGTGCGCGGACACCGGGTACCACGATTCGTGCGGTCGTCGCGAACTCGGGTGTGGCCAACGCCTGCACGGGCACCCAGGGTGAACTGGATGCCGCCCACATGGCCGCCCATACCGCGGAGATTTGCGGTCTTAAGGATTGCGAAGTCTTGGTGATGTCGACCGGGGTCATCGGTGAAATGCTGCCGCTGGAGAAGATCGAAGCCGGAATCGCCGCCGCTGCTTTGCTGCTCAAGAGCGATGCGGAATCGCTCGTCGATGCCGCCCGAGGAATTCTCACCACAGACACTGTCCACAAAATCAGGACGCGCGAGTTTGTGCTCGATGGCGAGACGATTTGCATCACTGGCATCGCCAAGGGGGCAGCCATGATCGGCCCCAATCTGGCTACAATGTTGGCCCTGGTACTGACGGATGCCAGGTTGAGCCCAATCGATGCACAGTCGGCCTTGAAAGATGCCGTCGACGAATCGTTTAACTGCATCAGCGTCGACGGGCACACGAGTACCAACGACACCGTGTTGCTGTTAGCCAACGGGGCTGCCCAGGGAGCGGAACTTTCAGGGAGCGGACTTGCCAAATTCCAAGCCACGTTGGTCGAGGTATGCGAGGACCTGGCACAGTCGATCCCCGCCGATGGCGAGGGAGCCACACATTTGATCACAGTCGAAGTACATGGCAGCCGTTCTCGCAAGGAAGCCGTGAGAATTGCCAAGACGATTGCGGATAGTCCGCTGGTGAAAACGGCGATCGCTGGTTGTGACCCCAATTGGGGCCGAATCGTTTCCGCCGCGGGTTACGCGGGGGTCCCTTTCGATCCCGCCCGTGTGAGTTTGTTGCTGAACGGGATGTTGCTCTACGAACATGGTGCCCCCGTTAAGTTCGATGCGATGACAGTATCTCATTCAATGCAGGCCGACCGCAACACCTCGATCGTTTTGCTCCTAGAGGAAGGAGATCAATCAGCCCGCTTCTGGACAACCGATCTCACGGCAGAATACGTGCGACTCAACGCGGACTATCATACCTGAGAAGAATTCGCACCAATCGCCTGGTTTTCAGTAGTAAATGAACTTTTGCATCTTACCCGCCAGCGAGTAGAATTGAGCAGTGGTTGGCTCTATCAAGCCTGCGGAGGTAGTCGTGATGGTTTATCAGGGTACGGTCCAAAATGGTGTCATTGTCATTGAGCCCGGCGCTCAGCTCCCGGAAGGTGCATCGGTACGTGTAGAATTGCTTGAGAAGCAGCAATCCGAGGAAATCCGCTCTCCGAAGGATGACATCTTGTTCCGTATGGCCGAACACGCCATCGAGACCGGAATCCCCGATTTGGCTGTGAACATCGACCACTATCTTTATGGTCATCCGAAGGTAACCGATGAGAAGTAGTGCTTTGTCACAGCTTAATATTAGGATAAACCGCAGGGCGCTAGC
>CALMBE010000497.1 GCA_937860165.1 uncultured Planctomycetaceae bacterium | reverse complement strand
CCGTGAAATTCCGTGGCTTTCTTCCATCCTTCCCTGTTCAACCCAGCGCAGTAGGTTCAAGGGCACTGCCCCCTCAATGAAAAAGGCCTATAATGGCAAATTCGCTCGGCCTTCCCGTCAACTCCCAGGCACCACAGTACCGATGACACGCCCCTGTTCGCTAGTGTTGTTCTGCGCAATTTTCTGTGCCGGTTGCCAGGAGGAACCAATTCACCAGCCCCAGGCCGGAAGTTCGGCGGCCAGAATCTCGGCAGCGGTCAAACTCCGGTTGCTCGTCGTCGAGGACCCCGAGTTGGCGGCGGGAATCCGATTGCTCAGTGGCGAATGGAGCGAACGCAGCGGGGGCGAACTGATTGTCGATGAATCCAGTCTGGCAGATGTCCTCGCCGGGAAAAATCTCGCTGCCGACTTAGTGATCTTTCCCTCCCGGCATCTGGGTACTTTCGTAGTGCGGGATTGGCTGCGGCCAGTTCGAGATTCCGTCTTGGCTGATGCCGAACTCGCTTTCGGGACCTTTTTGCCCGTGCTCCGCGACCACAGCATCCGCTATGGCGACAAAGTTTGGGGAATGCCCCTGGGAGAAATTCCCTTGGTGCTTGCCTGGCGGGGAAAATTGCCCGCGAAACTTCCCACCACCTGGAAACAACTCGATCAACTGCAACCCCGCATGGAATTCGAGGCAGCCCAAGCCGGCCCGGTATCCTGGACTCGTTTTCCGATTGCCGCCGAGTTCATCGCCCGCACGGTAGCCGCCACCCCTCTTGGCGAACGAGCAACACTGTTCTTTGATCCCACCACGATGAACGCCCAGCTCGATCTGCCACAAATGGTGGGGGCCCTCGAACAGTTGCGGCGGGCTACGGGAACCGTTCCGGATAGCGCGAGCTTGTCGATCGAGGTTACAATTCCCGGTCGCAGCGAACGCGACGAAAGCCAACTTTCGCCACTACTCGCCGAGGATCAGGTTTTCAATTCCAGTTTGAACCGCTGGGAGAAAAACGAGAACCCGGAGCCCCTCTTACTCGGTGGTTTCGCGGGCCGATTGGTGGGTGTCACCCAGAGCACTCGCAACGCAGCTTCGGCGTTTAAGCTACTTCCTTGGCTGCTCAACACCCAAACCACTTCACAATTGAGTCGCAGATGTCAAATTCCATTGTGGATTCGCGCATCCCAGATTCCGGAATTGGTCACGGGACCGCGGGGGGCCGGGGGGAGTGAAAATGTCGTCTGGTTGTCGAAACTCCTGAGAGGCGACCAAGTTTACCTGCTCCCCCGAGTGCCTGGAATCGACGAGTACCTGGCGGCCCTCAATGAGGTCCTTCAGGACCGGGAAAGCCCGGCTACGCAGGTTCTGGCCGCTGTTGAACAGAAGTGGGATGCCATCACCGCAGCCTACGGCAAGGATCGGCAGCAAGTCGCATTGCGACGGCACCAGGGGATCGCGGACTGAGCAAAGCGGGCATTCCAGCCATGGCTACAGGGTGCTGTCGGAGCGAGAGCGACAGGGCCGATGAGTTCTTCGCTTCGCTATTGGTTAGCCGGCATCGTCCCGATCGAAGGCAGCAGGGCCGATCATTTATTCAAATTGGGTGCCATGCCCACACCGGTACTCCGGTAT
>CALMBE010000496.1 GCA_937860165.1 uncultured Planctomycetaceae bacterium | reverse complement strand
GTAGCGTGATGCGCAGGCTGCGGCCGATCGCATCGACGAGCTCGTTGTCGTCGAGGTGCTTGCCCTGCTCGTCGTCGGCCGCGATCTGAATCGCGCGCCACTTCGCGAACCGCTCGCCATCGAGGTCGAGGACGACCCGGTGGCGTTCGAGGAATTGATGCAACGGTTTCAGAATCGCGTGGTGTCGCTGATGACCCACTTGGTAGGTTCGCGAGACCTGGCCGAAGATTTGTCGCAAGATATTTTTCTGCGTGTGTATCGCTCGCGGAAACGCTACGCACCGGGATCGAAGTTTTCGACTTGGCTCTACACGATTGCCCACAATGTGGCACTGAACTCCCGGCGTTCGCTCTCGCGGCGGCGGGAAGTGAACTTGGTGGGGCAAGAATCAGGCGAGTTCGGCGGCAATCCTCTCGACCATGCTGCCCTGGCGGCAAGTGGCTTGATGCCGACGCGGCAGTTGGACAAGGCGGAACTAGGCTCGGTCGTGCAGATTGCGATTGCCGCGCTCGGCGAACGACAGCGCATGGCCGTGTTGCTCAATAAATTCGAGCATCTGGGTTACGAGGAAATTGCCGAGGTGATGGAACTGACCCCCTCGGCGGTGAAATCTCTCTTGTCGCGTGCCCGGGCTAACTTGCGCGACGTCTTGGAACCCTATCTGCAGGAAGGAATTCGCGTCACGCCCATTCCGCCCTCGTCGCCAGGAGGAGTTTCATGAAGCCCACTTCGCAACCGAACGACAGGGATCGCCAGAGTGATCGCCAATTGGAACAGATGGTTGCCTATCTGGATGGCGAACTCTCGCCCACCGAACAGGCGCTTGTGGAACGGCAGTTGGCCGAGGATCCCAGGTTTCTCCGTGAGTTGCAAGGGATCGAACGGGCCTGGTCGGCCCTCGACGCGCTACCGGCGGTGAAACTGGGTGACAAGTTTTCGCAAACTACTTTGGAACTTGTGGTCGGAGCGGCGCGGGAGGAAGTAGCAGCCCAGACCCGGGCACTCCCGGTGCTACGTCGCCAGCGAGCTGTGGGTAAATGGTTATGCATTACCGCCTCAGCCATGCTGGGAATTCTCGTGGTGCGGTTGGTGCGTGAAGACCCCAATCGTCGCTTGGTCGAAGAACTCCCGGTCGTGAATTACCTGGATGTGTACACACAGTTTCGAGAGGTGCAGTTTCTGCGGGATCTGCACGAAGGAATGAAAGGCATCCCGTGGGCTAGCGATCTCTCGGAGGGTGAGTTTAAGGATCGAATCAGCGAATTTGAACGGGTTGGAGTTTCCGAGAATCGTCGGCAGTGGCTCGAGGAACTGACTGACGAACAGCGTTCGGTAGTCCGCGACCGTTATCACCGCTATCTGGTGTTATCGGACAGCGAACAAACCCGGTTACAGGACTTGCATGAGAGTATTGTCATGGCTTCGGACGAGGAGCAACTGGTGGGGACAATGTTGCAATACCAACAATGGATCAACTCGCTCCCGGAGAGTCAGCAATTTGAACTGCGCGAGCTGCCTCCCGAGGAGCGCGTAGAACGGATCGTCCAATTGCAGCGTCGCGAGGGGGCGAGTCTGAGCATCGAACTAACTCCCGAAGAATTGCGGAAACTTCGAGAAACATTGATGGCGATCCGGGAGCGACTCCTCGAAAACCTCCCTCCGCAGGAGCGGGCCAAGTTCAATCAACCCAACGCCCCTGGGAGGTTGATGGCCCTGGCGCGCGACTACCCCCAAGAACGCGAGCGCTGGCGGGCGGCGGTCGTGAAACTTTTGCCGGCCGACAAGCGGGAGCAATTCGAGGCACTCGAGCCCGTCCAGCAACAGCGGCAATTGTTTCAGTGGATGCGCGAGATTTGGATTCAATCGCCGCTCAATCGACCACCAGGGGAACGCCGTCGATTCGACGAGATGTCGCAGGAAGAATTGGAACGGTTTTTCGTGGAAGAAATCGACGCGGCCCGGAAGCAGCAGTTATTGGCCCAGCCACGCGAGCGGATGGAGCAGCAGCTCAAGCGAGAGTACCTGCGCGGTGAATTTCAACCTGGGGGAGAATTCCTTCCCGAAGGAGGGTTTTATCCAGAACCGCGGGGAACCTATCGGGGTGGATTTGGCCCACCCCGGCGTGGACCCGGCCCCCCGGAAGGTCGGCCGAGATTCGACCGACCACCACCACGGGGCGAGGGCCCATTTCAAGACACCCCGCCACCACCCCCCGATGGTGAGGTTCGCCCTGCGTACGAGGAATAGAACACAGATGAACACGGATTGGGCGGATGTTCGCGGATTGGGAGATGGGACCTCTGGAACTTCGGTTTATAACAACGATCCGCGCAAATCCGTTCGATCCGCGTTCATCCGTGGCCCATTCTTTATTAAGATCTACGCCGTCGCGGCGGGATCGGTGCCGTTGATCCAGGGGCCTTCGAGTTTTTGGTACTCGGGGTCCACAAGCAGGCTGCCCTTGTCACCGGCGGTCCA